>CANLDE010000038.1 GCA_947489235.1 Micrococcales bacterium | reverse complement strand
GAAGTGATAACTTCTTCTTTCTTACGACGGCGAAGACCGCGTTCTGATTTTTCAGCCAAACCTAATCCTTTGTGACCTTTTGGCCTGAACAATCGTCAAGCCGAACCTTTTTATCTAGGGTAAGTCTATTCGCTACTGTGGTTCGACAACGAGAATCAGGTCGCCTGACTCAACAGATTGGGTCTTGCCTATGGCTAAACGCCTAACAATGCCTGCAATATTGGCTGTAATCGTGGCTTCCATCTTCATGGCCTCAATGGTAGCTACCGGTTGGCCCAGTGCTACCGCTGTTCCCTCTACAACCTGAAGGGTAACTACACCGGCAAAAGGTGCTGCCACTTCAGCTGGGTTTCCTGCGTCGGCTTTCTCTGCCACAACCACGTCTGAGGCGATCTTTCTGTCCCTGATGTTTAGGGGTCTAAGTTGCCCGTTTAGTGTCGCCATGACTGTCCTAAAGCCCTTGGTGTCTGGGCTACCGATAGCCTCCAAACCAACAAAGATGCGAACACCCTTAGCAATTTCAACAACGTGTTCGTGTCCCTGCTCTAGCCCATAGAGATAGTCGAGGGTATCAACGGCGTCTAAGTTGCCATAGGTTGACCTAGCCTTATCAAAGTCCTTGGTAGGACCTGGGAAGAGCAGTCTGTTCAAAGTGCTTCTTCTGGTCTGAGCATTATCGGATTGCAAGCTTTCGAGGTCTTGCGCAGATACCTCGGTCAGCCCAAACTTAGGGTTCTTACCTTGCAAGACCTTGGTTCTAAATGGCTCAGGCCAACCACCTGGAAGATCGCCTAGCTCACCAGCCATGAAGCCAATCACAGAATCAGGAATGTCATAGTTCTGCGGGTTTTCAGCAAATTCAGCTGGGTTGGCATTTACTGCCACTAGGTTTAGGGCTAGATCGCCAACAACTTTTGAAGAAGGGGTGACTTTAGGCGGACGACCGAGTATCTGATTAGCCGCTGCATACATGTCTTCAACGCGTTCGAATTGGTTTCCTAATCCCAAAGCGATTGCCTGCTGTCTGAGATTACTTAGCTGACCACCTGGAATTTCATGCTTATAAACGCGACCGGTTGGTCCAGAGAGTCCTGACTCAAATGGCGCATAGGCATTTCTTACAGCTTCCCAATAAGGTTCAAGGGCAGTCATCTCATCCAGGGATATCCCTGAGTCTCTATCGGTATTAGCTAGAGCAGCAACAAGAGCAGAAGCTGAAGGTTGGCTTGTAGTTCCAGCCATAGGAGCGGAGGCAACATCAACTGCATCCACACCAGCATCAATGGCAGCAATAAGTGTTGCTAGCTGACCACCTGCGGTGTCGTGAGTGTGTAAATGCACAGGAACATCAAACTGATCTCTAAGAGCTTTGACGAGTTTGGCTGCAGCCTGCGGTCTTAGTAGTCCTGCCATGTCTTTAATTGCGATGATGTGTGCACCAGCAGCAACTATTTGCTTAGCAAGATCTAAGTAGTAATCGAGTGTGTATAGATCCTCTTTAGGGTCAAGTAGGTCACCGGTGTAACAAATACCAACTTCGGCAACTGCCGTTTTTGTTTTAAGCACAGCATCAATAGCCGGAATCATTTGATTCACATCGTTTAGTGCATCAAAGATTCTAAAGATGTCAACGCCTGCTTCAGTTGCCTCTTTAACAAACGCATCTGTAACTTCAACTGGGTATGGTGTGTAACCAACGGTGTTACGTCCGCGCAGAAGCATCTGAATACAAATGTTTGGCATAGCTGTGCGCAGTGCAGTAAGTCTTGCCCAAGGATCTTCGCCTAAGAAACGAAGAGCCACATCGTAGGTAGCACCGCCCCATGCTTCAACGGAAAATAGTTTGTGCAAGATTCTTGCCTCATAGGGAGCTACCTGCACAAGGTCACGACTTCTGACTCTGGTTGCTAACAGGGATTGGTGAGCATCTCTGAATGTTGTGTCAGTAATTGCAACTGGACCTTGGTTACGCAAAGCCTTAGCAAAAGCTTGTGGACCTAGTTCTAGCAATTGCTGTCTTGAACCAGATGGGGCAGGTTTGGTCAAATCAATTTTTGGCAACTTAGTTGCCGGTGAAATGAGGTTACCCCTGGTGCCATAAGGCTGGTTCACGGTCACATCAGCTAACCAGTTCAAAATCTTGGTTCCACGATCTAATGATGGATAAGAACTGAGTAGAGCTGGTCTTTCTTCAATAAAAGCAGTGCTTAGTTCACCAGAGATAAAGCTAGGGTCAGATAGCACTCCTTGTAAGAAGGCGATGTTGGTTGATACGCCTCTGATTCTAAATTCAGCAAGAGCTCTCGATGCCCTGCTGATAGCCGCAGGTAGATCTCTACCTCTGGTAATGAGCTTGACTAGTAGCGAATCAAAATAAGGACTAACTTCGCTACCGGTTGCTGTTGTGCCGCCATCAAGGCGGATACCTGCTCCACCTGGCGATCTATAGGTAGTGATTTTTCCAGTGTCAGGTCTAAAGTTCGCTGATGGATCTTCGGTAGTGATTCGACATTGAATGGCAAAACCATGCATTTCGATTTTGTCTTGAGTAAGTCCTAGTTCCACTAGCGACTCCCCTGCTGCAATCCTCATCTGTGATTGCACTAAATCAACTTCAGTAATTTCTTCTGTGACTGTGTGCTCAACTTGAATACGAGGATTCATTTCGATGAACACGTGCTTACCTGCATTAGGGCCAACTGTGTCAATTAGGAACTCAACTGTTCCAGCATTCAGATAACCAATTTGTTTAGCAAAAGCAATTGCATCTTTATAAAGTGCTTGGCGAAGAGCTTCATCGATATTTGGAGCAGGTGCGATTTCAACTACCTTTTGATTTCTTCTTTGCACAGAGCAGTCACGTTCGAAAAGGTGAACTACATTACCTTGGCTATCGGCAAGAATCTGAACTTCAATGTGTCTAGGTCGAAGAACTGCCTGCTCAAGGAATACTCTGGCATCGCCAAAAGCACTTTCTGCTTCACGCATGGCTTCACCAAGAGCTGATCTAAGTTCTGAATCTTCGGCAACTCTGCGCATGCCTCGGCCACCGCCACCGGCAACAGCTTTAACGAATAGTGGAAATCCAAAACCAACTGATGCTTTAACAAGTTCGTCGATATCTGCTGATTGAATAGATGATTTTAGAACAGGAACGTTAGCCGCAATGGCAGCTTCCTTAGCGTTTACTTTGTTACCGGCAAGCTCCAATACATTAGAACCAGGACCAATAAACACAATTCCATTGGCTTTGGCAGCTTCTGCAAGGTGTGGGTTCTCGGATAGGAATCCGTAGCCTGGATAAATAGCATCGGCACCACACTCTTTGGCAACCCTGATGATCTCGTCAACATCAAGGTAAGCACGAACAGGATGCCCAATTTCACCGATTTGGTAAGCCTCGTCGGCCTTTAGGCGATGGGATGAGTTTCTATCCTCGTACGCAAATACGGCTACGGTCTTAGCCCCTAGTTCATAGGCAGCGCGGAACGCTCTAATGGCTATCTCGCCACGATTGGCGACCAAAATCTTTTTGAACACGAGTTCCTAACTAAAGGCAAACGGACTAAATAGTGGCTTGCACATAAATCAAAAGGTAGCCTAGACGGGTGCATGTGTTAAGCGTTAGTGCCCTTAAGGGCGGAGTTGGTAAGACCACTATTACTTTGGGTCTTGCCTCTGCCGCCATGTCTAAAGGCCTTAGAACTTTGGTGATCGACTTAGATCCCCAATGCAACGCTAGCAATGGTTTAGGTGCGGTTGGGGAATTTGAACACTCAGCAGCTGAAGTCCTCAAAAAGCCCCGACACAACTCTGTGTTGAAAGCAATTGTAGCCTCATCTTGGGCTAAGGGACAGACAGGGCGCTTAGACGTCATGGCCGCCAACCCAAGATTGAATCTCCAGAACAACACCAAGCCGACTTTCAAGTCACTATGGAACCTCGAGCAGGCAATCTCCAAGATTGAGGCCGACTACGACCTGGTCATCATTGACACCCCTCCCAGCATGAGTGCTTTGACCAGAATGGCTTGGGTGGCTAGCGATAGAGTCCTGTTGGTAACCGAGCCATCGTTCAACTCTCTCTTGGGCATTGAAAACGCCATGAAAGCCTTCACTGAGCTACGCAAAAGCGTCAACCGACAAGTATCAATGTTTGGCATTGTCATCAACCGGCTTCGCCCGAGTGTGGCCGAACACCAGTATCGAGTCAACGAACTCGAAGAGACCTATGGTGAGTACCTACTTAGCCCAGCCTTTGAAGAAAAGTCAGCTGTTCAACAATCTCAAGGTGCCGGCAGATCTATCCACTCTTGGCCAGGTCAAAGTGCTGCAAAAATTGCGATTCAATTTGATTCCCTGCTAGAACAAGCCCAAGAGTCTTTTGCCTCTGAAGACATGCGCAGACTTGAGTCAAATCGCAAGGCAACCTCTAGAAACAGACACGCTAAGCGAACCAGAGAGGTTGGCTCGGCAACTCCAGTTAGAGCTACAAGAGCTAAAGAACCAGAAGAAGCATCCGCCCCGAGAATTGAAATGGTTAATGCAGAACCGGTATCCGCTGAATATCAAGATAAGTGGAATGAAGTACTGCGACAGACCATGACTCGCAAACAGCTCAAAGTTTTCGCTGAGCAAAATCGCGAAGAAGACTAACTAGATAGCTTTTTTGTTCAAACGACGAAGAGTTAGTTCGTCCATCTCTTCTAAATAAGAAGGATCGATGTGGCTCAAAGTTGCTTCAACTTCACCAAGTACTCGACCAACAGAGATACCAAAAACACCCTGGCCTTTATCGATGAGGTCAATCACCTGATCTCCTGAGGTGCAGAGATATACTTTTGCACCATCTGAAATCAAAGTAATCTTGGCTAGATCGCCAATGCCTGCGCGTCTTAGTTCACCAACTGCTTTTCTAATTTGTTGCAGTGAAACCCCAGCGTCTAGTAGTCGCTTAACTAGCTTTAGAACAAGAATGTCTCTGAAAGAGTAAAGTCTTTGCGAACCGGAACCGGTGGCTCCCCTAACACTTGGCTGAACTAGTGAAGTGCTGTCCCAGTAGTCGAGCTGGCGATAACTGATGCCAGCAGCACTCGCTGCAGAGTTTCCACGGTAGCCAACTTTTGGATCATGCCAAGGTTGAGCCTCGGAAAAGAGTTCGTCCTGAAGGTAGGCGAATTCGCTAGCCTCGCTAAGAATGATTCGGCCAGTTTCGGTAGTGACTTCATCAGTTGTTGGCTTTGATTGCTCTTGGTTCTCTTCCATGCTGGCCTCCTCTCAGGGTGTCTAAAGTTCAACTAGAGATTGAACCTTTTCTTAATTCTTGCTGCTACCTACGACTTACAGTGGTTAATATTCTTCTTCGGCGTGTCGCGTTAATCGATTTTATCGATAACAGAGCGAATTAGCTCTGCTCGAATCAAAGCAAAATGAGACTCGATCTCGCCTGCGTAGGAGGCTGCGCGGGATTTAGCAGCTGGGTCACGCTGCTTTTTGATACTAGCCACCACCCCCTGGATGATTCCAAGGTCCCGGTCAGCTGCAGTTTTGATGCCTCGAATGTGGCGAGCAGAAATACCGAAGCGAGAGAGCTGCATAAGCGAACGTGCAATTTCAATGTCACTGAACTCAAAAGGTTCATTTGAGATAAGGGCAATGGCTTGAGCTTCTGCCAACAAAGTTTCATTGATGCCAGATTCGGCAATAAGTTCTAGTTTGCTGAACTTTCGATTGACGCTTGGACGTCTGGTGGCTGTTGGTAGCGTTGGTTGCTTGCCAGAATCCAGATCATCTAGGTAGGTCTTGATAACTCTTAGCGGAAGAAACTTATCTCTTTGCAGCTCAAGAACTAATTTGACTCTTTCAATATGTGAGTCATCAAATTTACGATAACCAGATTCGGTTCTGTGAGGAATTATCAGGCCTTGTTCTTCAAGGAATCTAATCTTTGACGGAGTTAGGTCAGGAAAATCTGGACTAAGCAACTCAATAACTCGACCAATAGTTGAGAGCTTGGATACCCTAGGTCCAAAAAGATTCGACGCTTCGCTAGTTGCCATTGCTATGCATCTTTCTTTGATGAGTAGAAAGTGAAGTGGTACTTTCCTACCTGAACTTCTGAACCATTGAAAAGTTCTGCAGAATCTACTCTGGCACCTTCAAAGTAGGTTCCATTAAGTGAAGCTAAGTCTTTGATTGTGAAAACATTGCCTGATCTAGTAACTTCAGAGTGTTTGCGTGAGACAGTGACATCGTCGAGGAAAATATCCGCATTAGGGTGACGGCCGATAGAGATTTGATCTGCATCAAGCAAGAATCGGGCACCCTTGTTAGGTCCTCTTCTGACAATAAGTAAAGAGTTGCCTGAAGGAAGTGAATCAACCGCGAGTTGTTCCTCTTCGCTTAGCGAATTGGCACCAATTGGGAGCAGGTCTTCAGAGAAGGTACGAGTGGCGTCATTTTCATCGACCAAACCTGAGCACATCTTCTCATCCAACTCGTCCACTGAATCTCCTTCTTAGAGATAAGAATACTTCAGGTTAACCTAGCTGTTTTTCGGATGTTATAAACCTGTCGTAAATAGATTCCGCCAGCCCACCAATACATCCAGATGCCCCAGAAGGCAAAGCCCCAAGCAACCGGATAGATGAAAACGGCCCAACCAGAAGGCAAAACATCAGGGAGCAGCATCAGTGGGAAGGCATAAAGCAGGGCAAAAGTACCTGCTTTGCCCGAGTAATTCACAGGTAGCGGACCGTAGCCAACCTTAGCCAGAATAGGTAAGGTGAAAAACAGCATAAAATCTCGACCAACAATTACAACTACCAACCACCATGGGACCTTGGCTGTTATGGCTAGGCCCAGAAGTGAGGCAAGGATGAATAACCTGTCTGCAGCTGGATCAAGAAGCTGTCCTAACCTGGACATCTGATTGAGTTTTCTAGCTAGATAGCCATCAAGCCAGTCAGTAAAACTTGAAAATGCGAGAACAGAGAAGGCTAATAGGTTCTCATCTATAAGGATCAGCCACAGAAACACAGGCACTAGAGCTAAGCGCAGTCCGGAGAGAACGTTAGGCCAAGTGAGTATCTTGTCACTCAAATGTAAATTCTGATTGGCCATGAAACCTAGATTATCTGCATTGCTCGGGCTATCGGGTCTTCAACCCGCTCCTAACTGTTTCCTGATGATGTCAGTTAAGACTCAATTGAGTCAACCATCAGAGTTCTAAACTATTCGATTCCAGTAAATGGAATAAAAGTAGCGAGAATGGCAGTAAATGCAAATATGACCATTGAAATTGATGAGATCAAGAATTTGGTTTTGCTACGACTAACCACAGCCGCAACACCCAAAAGAAACAGGCATAGTGCCATCAAGACGGTGTAAAGAATGAGCTTGTCGGCATACGAATTGAAAGCATCGCCCTGTTTCGTCTGAGCCTCAGCAGCTAGAGTCTTTTCATCGTAAGGACCGAATAGGAAATCTAAATACTCTTCGTCTTCTTGCGGTGAAACGTAGTCGCCGGTTGATTCACGTTCAGCGGCTGCCCTGTCAATAGCAGCGCCGAACTCCTGAGAGACGCCACCGAAATAAAGTGCGTCGTATTTCTGTCTGGCCAAAACAGAAACTGATGAGTTAGACAATATTTCAACATTCAGCTGATCCAAAGCAACTAATGTCTGAGCATCCTGCGAATACTGCTGATTAGCTTCGAGATACATGGACTCTGCTTCAGTTTTCAGGTTCTGCGCAACTGTGTACTCTTTGAACATTTTAGAGTCATACAAAGATGCCTGAAACGAAACATAAGCTGTCGTGAAGGACACAATACCCAAAAGGGTTACGATGATAAGTTCAGTAAATTTCTCAAACCAAGCAAACATTGAAACTCCTTCTATGCAGTCTTGTCTTCCTAAGATTCAGCCTTTGAACCTAAACTCCATCTAGAGAGTAGCAGTGCAATTGAAGTAGTGCTTTGTTATTTGTGTTTCATTTTCGTTATGTCTGAAAGGCTTTGGTTCGCAAAACCCGGCAAGCATAGGGTAGAACCCTAAGCTCATAATCTGAAACTAGCGCTTACGCTTTTCCCTAACTCGCATACCAAGTTCAATTGGGGTTCCTTCAAAACCATAGGTCTCGCGAAGTCTTCTAATGATAAATCTTCTATACCCTGGGTCTAAGAATCCAGTTGTAAACAGAACAAACTTAGGTGGACGAGAGCTGGCTTGAGTGGCAAAAAGGATTCTAGGCTGCTTACCACCACGAACAGGGTGAGGGAACTCCATAGCTAGTTCCTGGACGAAGGCGTTCAACTTACCGGTTGGAATTCTGGTATCCCAAGAGTCAAGAGACACTTCTAGCGCTGGAACAAGCTTTTCTAAGTGACGACCAGTCTTAGCTGAAATGTTCACTCTAGGAGCCCAAGCTACGTGAGCTAGATCCTGTTCAATTTCACGCTCAAGAATTTCTCTGCGATCTTCATCTAGATTGTCCCACTTGTTAAAGGCAAGAACTATTGCTCTTCCTGATTCAAGTGCCATGTCAACTATTCGGATGTCGGCTTCGCTAATCTTTTCGGTTACATCAAGAACCACTATTCCAACTTCGGCTCTTTCCAAAGCTGAAGCAGTTCTTAGAGAAGCATAGAAGTCAGCGCCTTGAGCCAAATGAACTCGGCGGCGAATACCAGCAGTATCAATGAACCGCCATACTTTTCCACCCAGTTCAACTTGCTCATCAACTGGATCTCTAGTTGTTCCAGCAAGATCGTTTACAACTGCCCGTTCTGATCCAACGGCCTTGTTTAGTAACGATGACTTACCGACATTTGGGCGACCAATGATGGCAACTCTTCGAGGTCCACCAAATTCTTGTTTAGCAACAGCAGAGATTTCTGGTAGGGCAGCAATAACTTTGTCCAGCACATCAGCTACTCCCCTGCCGTGTAATGCTGAAACTGGATGTGGCTCACCCAAGCCAAGTGACCAAAGTGATGCAGCTTCTGCTTCCATTCGCTCATCGTCGACTTTGTTAGCAAGAAGAAAAACTGGCTTCTTACTTGCACGAAGCATTTTGACTACACGTTCGTCAGTAGCTGTAGGTCCAACGGTTGCATCAACCACGAAACAAACGGCATCTGCTAGCTCAACTGCAATTTCGGCCTGAAGGGCTACGGACTTATCAATACCCTTGGCATCTGGTTCCCAACCACCGGTATCGACAAGTGTGTACTTGCGACCGTTCCATTCGGCTTTATAGGAAACTCGATCTCTGGTTACTCCTGGCTTGTCTTCAACAACAGCCTCTCGCCTACCGATGATTCTGTTCACCAAAGCGGATTTACCAACATTAGGTCGGCCGACGATTGCTAAAACAGGAAGAGCGGGAAGAAGAACCGGAGTGCCATCGGCTGCTCCGATTTGCTCGAGAACTTGAATGTCATCTTCATCTAGGTCGTAGTCAGCAAGTCCGACACGAAGCGCATTGACTCGTGCCTCTTCTTCCTCAGTTGTGATTGAGCTAAGACGTTCAATGAACGCAGGGTCAAGCCCTTCTTCACTAAATTCTTGTTCGTCCATCATTGCCTCTACCTATTTATTTACTACAAGAGCAGTTATCGCTCTCACAGTTTGGTCAAAATCGAGTTCCGATGAATCCACCAGAATTACTCCTTCGGCGGGCACGAGAAAATCCACTACCTTTGAGTCATTTTGGTCACGTTTGGTAACTTGGTCGGCAACTATGGTGCCTTCTGGAAGTTCTGCGGAACGTCTTCCTAGTCTAACTTCTTCACTGGCAGTTAGCAGAATGCGAGTTTTAGCCTCTGGGAAGACCTTTGTGGTGATATCTCGCCCTTCGACGAGAACCCCTTGCAGCCCTGATGATTCAACTAAGGATCTAGTTAGGTTCAACATAAACTGACGAACTTGAGGCAAAACAGCAAATTCACTAACGCCAGCGCCAACTTCAGGGCTTCTAATCTCATAGGTCAGATCAAGTTCGCCAACTTTAACCCAATAGTCATTCGGGTTTAGGGAAATTGAATATTGAAAATCAGCTGCTATTTGCTCAGCGGATCTCTGCGTAACTATAAGGCCTAGATTTTGGATTGCGTAAGTCAAAGCTCGATAGGCAGCTCCAGTATCTAGATAACCGAAGCCAAGAGCCTTAGCACAAGCCTTGCTGACACTAGATTTACCAGAACCTGCAGGTCCATCGATAGCCACGATATGCATTTAGCCGGCTAGCTTCCAGCCATTGGTTCTAAGGGTTGCAATTAGCTTCTCTTCAGCAACTGGCATGACAGATAGTTCAACAAGACCAACTTGAGCTCCGGTAGCGTGATCGAGTTTGATATCTTCGATGTTGACTTGAGCAGCCCCAACTTCGGTGAACAGTCTTGCAAGTTCCCCTGGTTTGTCATCAATCATTACAACAACCTGTGAGTAAGAGGTGTTTCTCGTGCCATGCTTTCCAGGCAATCTGGCAATCCCTTGATTACCTCTTTCAAGAGCATTACCTATTTTTGCTAATGATCCTGAACCGTGAACATTTTCCAAAGCAGATACAACTTCAGCTAATTCCGATTGAAACTCTTTGAGCACTGGAAGTAGCTGTTGTGAATTCATTGAAAGTATTTGCAACCAAAGCTTTGGATCACTTGCTGCAATACGGGTGGTATCTCTAACTCCTTGACCAGCTAGTGCTAGATCAAAGTTATCGGCTTCAACCAATCTAGAGGCGAGCAGGCTGGATATAACTTGTGGAGTGTGTGAGATAAGTGCAACAGCTCTATCGTGCTCCTTGGCGGACAAACGAAGAGTTGTCGCACCTAG
>CANLDE010000037.1 GCA_947489235.1 Micrococcales bacterium | reverse complement strand
ATATAAAAGGTTTAGATTCTCAAGCTAGAAACGGTCTCTACACTCAGATAGCTGCCTGGGTAACCGACATGGCTCTGGACACCATCGACATAATCAACCTCGAATACAGTGTTCCAGCCTCAGGTGGATCAGGACCTATAACTCCAAACCCTAACCTGGCAGCCCCACAGGGACCAATAGATAGCCTGTTCTATCAACCTTGCACAGGGATCACGCTTGTTGGGCAGATTGCAGCCATTAGCACTGACCCAACAAACCCTGCAGTAACTGCCCTGGCTGTTACCAGAGGACGACCTGACGCACCTTCTGGCTTGTGGGACTATTCGGTGCTGGCAACGCTGCCAGAAGGATCTTTTGTTTCAAGTGGCTCAAAGATAGTTACCGTTCAGGTCTACTCACCACTTGCAGGTACTCCGATGAGATTGCGTGTGCACAACACAAGATCTAATTACACAAAGTTTGTTGAAACAGAAGCAGTTACAACTAAAGCCAACCAGTGGGAGACTCTCACATTTGATTTCGGTAAGTTAGCTTCGGGCTCGCAAGCCATAAGCAATACAACAACTTATTCAACTCTTTCACTCATCATTGAGCCAGGCAAAGCTTCAACTGGTCAAAAGTATTTCTTCAAGAACTTCAACATCCCAGGTGCCCTTATTGGTAAAACAGCTCTCACAACTACCTCCACTTCCCCATCCATGTCAACTCCACCAGGAGCTAATGGAAGTTACCTGTGGAGCGAAGAGTTCAACGGTGCAGCTAAATCAAGACCAAACTCATCGGCATGGAAGTATGCATTGGACTGGAATAACTTCATCCAAGGAACACAACCTGATCTAGTGGAAATGGATGGAAACGGAAACCTTAATCTAGGCATGCAAAAGTGTGCTGATGGAACTTGGAACGGCGGCATCATCCACACTCTTGGCAAGAAGGCTTTCCTATACGGCAAGATTGAAGCTCGAATAAAGATTGCCCAAGATCCAGGTTGGTTTAGTGCTTTCTATATGTTCGGTGAGAATGTTTCGAACTGGCCTATATGTGGTGAGATTGACATTCAAGAAGCCGGTCCTTGGAACGATTTCTCTTCAAGTGGAACCATCCACGGAAACTATCCAAACACTACAAACCCTTGGAATGGTGGTGGTGGCTTCTCGACCAAAGTGCCATCAACCAGAGCCGCGCTATCGGCAGGGTTTAACACCTTCGGGATACTCTGGACTCCAACATCCATAACCTTCACTCTCAATGATGTTCCATACAGAACTCTTACTAAGGCCCAGGTGCTCAAAGATGGCGGTACCTGGCCATTTGATAATCCAGAGTTCTTGGTCTTCAGCCTCTACCCATACGCGGCTAGCCTGCCAGCCAATACTGCTCCAGGAACCGTCTTGAGAGGCCAAGTGCTAGTCGACTGGATTCGTTACTCCCAGTACCAAGGCTATGGTCAGGTCTTTGACCGCTAAATAGCGCTTTTTTAGGGAATAATTTGTCACTAGATTCCCTTATTGTTTGAGAGAGACCTATCAATCTACCTATTGGAGAATTATGGAAATCGCCACACTTCTAGCCCTCATCAACCTAATCGGGCTGTTGGCTATAGCCGCAATCGTGCTCTTGCGTAAGCAAAACGTCGGCTCGGTAGATGTGAGCAAGGACCTTCAATTGCATCGAGACGAACTCAGATCAGCCATCGCGAGTAACCACGACATCGTTGAAAAGCGCTTGAGTTCATTTAGCGAAGCATCGCAGAACTCAGCAAAGCTTCAGCGCGATGAAGCTGGTAATTCGAGAGTTGAACTCCAGAAGTCTTTGAATGAATCACTAAAGAACATTGAAACAAAGATTGCAGAATTAACTGATTCGAACGCAAAGAAGCAGCAGCAGATGCAAATTACCCTGCAAACTGAGATAGAAAAAATGAGCAAGGGTAATGAAGAAAAACTAGAGAAGATGCGCGAAACAGTTGATGAGAAGCTCCAAGGAACCTTGGAGAAAAGACTCGGTGAATCTTTCAAGCTAGTAAGCGAAAACCTAGAAGCAGTTGCTAGAGGTATCGGCGAAATGAAGAATCTGGCGAATGATGTCGGTAGCCTGCAAAAAGTTCTAACCAACGTTAAATCCCGAGGTGGCTGGGGCGAGGTTCAACTGGAGCGTCAGTTAGAAGACGTATTGGCTCCAAGCCAGTATGAAAAGAATGTGAAGATAAAGCCTGGATCAAATGACTTAGTTGAGTTCGCAGTTAAGTTGCCTGGTCGCTCTGATGGTGAATATGTCTATCTACCAATTGACTCTAAATTCCCTCAAGAAGACTATGAGCGACTACAAAATGCTCAAGAGACTGGATCTGCAGAAGATGTCGCTAATGCTGCAAAAGCTGTAGAAAAGGCAATAAAAGCTCAGGCTAAATTGATTTCAGATAAGTACCTGCATGTGCCTATAAGCACTGACTTTGCAATCATGTATCTGCCAACAGAAGGCCTATTTGCAGAGGTAGTCAGAAGGCCAGGGCTCACAAGCGAACTGCAGAATAGCTTCAGAGTGCTCGTCACTGGCCCTACTACCCTGATGTCACTGCTCAACAGCCTCCAAATGGGATTCAAGACGCTGGCGATTGAGAAGAGTGCTTCAGATGTATGGAAGGTGCTAAGCGCTGCTAAAACCGAGTTTGGAAAGTACTCCGGTGTTATGGACACATTGGCAAGACAGCTTGAGACTGCGCAAAAGACCGTAAGTCAGGCAGGTACTAGAACTAGAGCGGTCAACAAGGCATTGAGCAAAGTAGAGGATCTTGAACTACCCTCATCATCTGCCGAGATACTAGGCTTGCCTATACATTCTGGTGTGGATGACGAGTCCCTCTTAGAGCAAGAAGATCAAATCAATCCTCCAACTGAGGATTAGCCATCCCCTAGCCCAATTTATAGGCCTCCAAAACTAGACTTTAGTAAAGCCAGAAAGTTTGTGAGGCACTAATTGCAGCCGTTTAACAACATCCAGTCATCCAGATTCTGGACTCGATTAGGTCAGCCCAATGCTATTGGTCTATCAATCTTTGTGGTTTCTTTATCATTTTCTGCCGTGTTGAGTTTGGCCTTCGATGTCGTTAGATTGCAAAGCTACACAATAGCTTGGGTGGCTATTAATGCCATCTCAATTGCTTGGGTACTCGTGGTTGCCGTGCCCATCTTGCTCATCAAACGCAAAAATAACCGGTTAGGTAAGCCACAGCCGCTATTCAACATCATCTTTATAGCGCTCTGCTTTGCCTTTAAGAACACTCTAATGATTAGCATGGCTTCCGTCTTTGGAATTGTTGATGATGGCGACCCATTTGTTAGGTTCGTTGGTGGGATTCTTCTTGGCTGTGGACTGCTGATTATTCATACAAACATTATTGGGTCAAGAATTCAACGCGAGGCAACACTTGACAATCTTCGCGATAGTGAATACCAGCTCAGACTCATTAGAGAAGAAGCATTTGCTGAGCTCGAAGAGCAAAGCACACTAGCTGTTGCTAGAACAGTGAGCGCTCTTGCTCCACAGCTAGAAATGCTGGATCAGAGCTCTGACCTGTCCAAAGATAACTTGAAAGTTATTGAAAGGATGTCGAGTTTTATCCAGAATGAACTCAAGCCATTCGGTTCATCTCTTCCAAATGAAATTCGCATGTTTTCTTCCAGTGTCAAGTTTGAAAAGAATCAAGCGAGCCTAGACCAAGACGTAAAAATCAGTCCTAGTCGCTTGATCCGAGTATGGATAACGATGCTACCCTTACCGTTTCTCTACTATTTGGTAACAAGTTTCGCAATCCCAACTGCCAAGCCTGACTATATGTTTATTGCTTTGTTGGTTTTTATGTTGGTTCTTACCGCTCTCAAGTACCTTGCCTTAGGGCTTCCTGATCTCAGGGTTGGGCAGGCTTTTGTTGCTACGACATCCATTGCTCTACTTGCTAGTTTCCCTTCCTATGTTCTCGTCAGTCAAATCCCCAACCCTGCAGGAATACCAGAGTTACTGGCGGTCTACCTAATCATTCCGGCCTGGTCCATTCTGGCTGCTTCGCAGGCATACATACTCGATCAACAACAATCACGAGTCGAAGATCTTTTGACGAGCTCTGTGCAGGAACTCCAGCGTGAAAACAAACTATACGAGCAGAAGGTTTGGCTTGCCAAGCACGGCTGGTACCTTCTACTCCATGGAGTTGTTCAGCCAGCACTTACCGCAGCAGCCATGAGAATATCTGACCCACAAGGAAGTAACCCTGAAGTGAAATCTAAGGTGTTAGCTGACCTGCAAAGAGCTCTTGATGCCCTGGGTCAGCCTTTACCTGCGGCTCAACAACTTGAATTCAACATCTCTGAAATTCAGTCTGTTTGGCACGGTTTATGTGAAGTAGAAGTACAAGTTTCTGAGCAAGTCTTTGAGGTTGCAGCGAACAATCAGATTGTCAATCAAGTAATCAATGAGGTCCTGAAAGAAGTGGTGAGCAATGCCGTGCGCCATGGAAACGCAAGCCGTGTAGACATCAACCTCATGCTGGCTGGCTCAAACGATGTTTCAATTGTGGCAATCAATGATGGCACCAAGCCTGAGTCAAACAGCCCTGAAGGCGTTGGATCAAGAATGCTTGAAGCTCTTTGCATGGAGCGTAACTTGAGCTGGGACCCGGCTAGCAAGGCTACAATGTTCAAAGCACTTATTCCATTAAAGTAATACATAAAGACTTAAATTGAAATGCCCCATCCGTTTTGGATGGGGCATTTCAATTAGTTAGACACTAGTTGATTGTCAGTGTGCTCGCTGATGTTGCTGAGCCACCACCTGTAGTCACTGTAATCTTTCCGCTGGTTGCACCAGCTGGGATTACGAACTTCAGTGAGGTTGAACTAGCACCGGCAGAGACTGTCACTGGAGTTGATCCAATGGTCACTGTTGCGCCGGTTAGGTTAGTTCCCTTGACGCTGACAACTGTTGCACCCTTCTTACCTGTGGTAGGTGTGAATGATGTAACTGTAGGTGTTGGAGGAGTCACAGTGAATGACTTGGTGTAAACAACACCAGCACCAGTTGTGATCTTGATTAGACCAGTTAGCGCATAACTTGGAACAACCACGGTAAGTGTGGAACCATCGTTGATTACTGGCTTAGCAGACTTGTTGCCACCGAACACTACGCTTGTAGCCTTCAAGTTTGAACCAGTAATGGTTACAGTCTGGCCAACCTTAGCAGCGTCAGTTGTAGTAGCTACAACAGCTGCCTGGTAGACGTACTTGCTTGTGGTAGTAACACCACCAGCGTTAGTCGCGCTGATCTTTGAACCGGAAACCACACCAGCTGGAACTGTCAATACAACTGTTGTTGCAGTAACAATTCTGAATGGTGCGTTGACGCTTCCGATTGTGATTGAGGTTGATGAAGCTAGGTTTGTGCCGGCCAAAGTGATCTCAGAACCAACTTCTTTGACTACTGATGCAGTCATAGTGATTGTTGGCTTTGAGGTAGCTGTTGAGCTGGCAGTAAACGCAGCAGGTGCAGATGCTGTACCTGCAGAGTTAGTAACTCTGAAAGTACCCTTCTGAGTTGCTGAAGGTGATCGCACAGTCATTCTTGTTCCAGCAGCATTCACTGAGAGAACAGTAACTGGTGTGCTGATCGCAGCAACCTTTGAAGTTGCAGCAGTGTAAAGAATCACTGACTGTCCAAGAGCGTCACCAAGGTTTGTTCCTACGATGTCAATTGCTTGACCTCTCTTACCTGTTGTCGATGAGACAGCAGAGATTGTAGGAGCACTTGGTGCCTGGGTTACAACAATGTTGACCCAGTCTTGACGAGTGATTGCGTTACCTTCAACCTTGATCTTTGCCTGCATGAATAGCGGGCTTAGAGTGTCTGGGTTAGCAGTTGCGCTTCCAGGATTGATAGTTGCATCTTCTGCGACGTCGTTAGATGTCAAAGAAACTGTAGCAATACCGTTTACAACAGTTGCAGTTACAGATCCTTGGTCCAACTGGCCGTTAGATCCCCACTTGGTCTTACCATCGATGACGGTCGAACCAGAAGTGAACTTAGCGTTAGAACTTGACCAAGCAGCACCAAGGGTAACGGTAACAACAGTGCCATCAGGAGCGTTAGCACCAGTCGCTGAGTTAGTCACTCTGTAGCGAAGGTTGAATGTTGATCCAGCCTTTACATAGTGTGCGAAGTAGCCTGTGTGAACATCAAACCAGCCTTCAGCCAATCCAGCGTCACCCCAAACCTTAGTTCCGTCGAACGAGTTGCTGGCATCCCAGTCAGCTAGTCGAGCGTTGTAAATAGTAGCCGGAGCTGCAGCCTCAGCCTTGTAGTAGAAGAGGTCAATGATGTCCAGAATATCCTGGTTACCCTTTTCACCAACTACTGCAATCTGAACGAATAGCTTCTTGCTTCCTTCAGGGTTCTTCAGGTTAGCTGCTTGGTAAGGATCTGCATCCGCGGTGAAGTTGCTGTTGCTTACATCAAATGAAACGATACCGTTTGCATTTGTTGTGAGCTCAATAACCTTCTCATCGCCTACACCAGGGAATGCTGTTCCGTTCACAGCTACCTTCGCAGAAGAACCTGAGTAGGTCTTTCCTAGAAGAAGCTTGACTGTCTTGTTTGCATACGGAGCACCATCAGCTGTTACAGCAAATGATAGAGAAGTTGTCTTTCCAACTTCGATACCACGCTGCATGTAACGAATGCCTGCAGCGTAGTACTGGTACCAGCCTTCGCCTTCGCTGATCCATGCGTTGCTCGCGTCAGCACCAACGACTCTAGAAACAACAGTCTTGATAACAGGAGCATCTGCTGGCCTGAAGAAGATGAAGTCAACTAGGTCAATGCTGTCCTGTGTCTGGCTAGTTACCCAAGCAGTTGCCTGTGTGAATAGCTTCTTACCAGTGAAGTTTGCACCCAAGTTTGTGCCTGGGTTATCTGCAGCATCAGCAGCAACGTCAGTGTTTGCCATGCTGAATGTCACGCGACCTTCAGAGTTGGTAACACCAGTTACAGTCTTGTTCTGCTCTCCAACTGAAGCAACGTTTCCAACGTTTACCTTCGCGTTTGAACCTGAGTACTGCTTACCCATTGTGAAGGTAACTGTTGTGTTTGCTAGCGGAGTGTTGTCCGCAGCATTAGTTACCAAGTAAGTCAGTTCTTGAGTTGAAGCCACAGGAACCTGCTTGGTACGTACGTTGATTCCAACGCGGTACCAAGGGTTAGCAACAGAGAAGAGCGCAGCATCAGCTGGACGGTTGAATGAGTTTGTGTCATCCATTCCAACCAAACGAACGTTTGCATTTCCAGTGAAAGGAACCGGAGGCTCCACAACAGCTGCTGGCTTGTAGAAGATGAAGTCAACAAGATCGATGCTGTCCTGAGTTTGGCTTGTCACCCAAGCAGTTGCCTGTGTGAATAGCTTTGTGCCAGTGAAGTCTGCGCCTAGGTTTGTGCCTGGGTTGTTCGCAGCGTTAGCAGCAACGTCAGTGTTTACCATGGTGAAGGTCACTCGACCATCAGATCCGGTAGTACCGGTTACAGTCTTGTTCTGCTCTCCAACTGAAGCAACATCTCCAACATTCACCTTGGCGTTTGAACCTGAGTACTGCTTACCCATTGTGAAGGTTACAGTCTGGTTCGCAAGCGGGGTGTTGTCTGCTGCGTTAGTTACAAGGTAAGTAAGTGTCTGTGTTGATCCAACTTGAACCTGCTTGGTGCGTACGTTGATTCCAACGCGGTACCAAGGGTTAGCAACAGAGAAGAACGCAGCATCAGCTGGACGGTTGAATGAGTTTGTGTCATCCATTCCAACCAAACGAACGTTTGCATTTCCAGTAAACGGCGTAGGAGTTACACCGCCACCAGTTCCAAGAGCTGCACCAGTTGCACCTAGGAACGCAAAGTCATCTGCATACCAAGGGTTAGCAGTCTTTGATCCACCGAAGTCAACGAAGATCGAAGCCATGTTGTAAACAACGTTGGTATCGAAACCGGCGAAGTCAAAGCTGTAAGTCTTCCAACCTTCAACGCTTGTGACATCAACTTCCTTGTTTACTTTGCTCACTGCGTTTTCAAGCTTTAGCTTGATTGTCTTACCTGCAGCAGGTGAGTAAATGTTTGCAGTAACTACAGACTTGCCAGTTGCAAGAAGTGAGTTAGTGCCAGATAGGAAAGTTGTTCCAGCCCATGACTCACCAGCGGTAGTAATCTTCAAAGCTGAAGTTGAACCAACTGAACCATTAGCAGGAGCGTCTGTAGCCTTGCTTGAAGAGTTTCCACCAAAGTCAACAAAAGCATATCCAGTTGAATCAGTGCTCTCGAAGTTAACTAGAACAGGAGTTACTGGGGCTACCGGAGCAGTTAGAGCTGCAGGAGTTGCGCCATTGAATGCAATGTCATCGATGTACCAAGGGTTAGCTGTCTTAGCTCCATCGAAGTCGAAGAAGATCGAAGCTACTGGGTAATCCAAAGCACTTACGTTTCCACCAACAGTGAAATCGAATGTGTATGTCTTCCAGCCCAAAACGCTAGTGTTTCTAATTTCAACTACCTGAGACGGGTGTTCGAGGCATTCAATCTTCATCATGATTACTGCACCAGCTACTGGAGAATAAATGTTTGCTGTTACAGCCATCTTGCCGGTTGAAATTAGGGATTCTTTAATGCCCTTCTTTATGAAAGTAGTTCCTGACCAACCTGGGTTAGCAGTAGTTACTTTCAGTGCAGAAACTGAGCCAACTGATCCACCAGCAGGTGCATCAGTCACAACAGCAGAAGAGTTTCCACCGAAGTTTGTAAGTGCGTAGCCTGAAGAGTCGTTGCTCTCGAAGTTAACCAAAAGTGATGGAGCGGTACGAGGAACAACCACTACGTTGGATTCAGCAGCATCTCTTGCACCAGGGTAAGAAATGTTGTCAACGTACCAAGTGGTTAGAGCCTTTGTTCCACCCCAAGTGCCACAACCAATACCTGCAAGGTTAGGCATAAGTGCCAAGACGTTGTAGTTCTTGGTTGAGTCGTAGTTGGCTGAGTAGTCAACGTTGATTGTTTGCCAACCAGCTTGGTTGACTCGAACGATACGCTCCAGTCCTACTCCTGGTCCTTCCAACTTAGCGAGGAAGCAACGGTCTTCTGCATCCGGTGAATAAATTGACATAGTTCCAGTTGCGTTTGCAGTGGAGATAAAACTTGAGTTACCAGGGAGTTCGAACTTTGTTCCAGCCCATGGTTGACCTTGGTTATCCATCTTGATGGCTTTACCAGAAGTGAATCCTTCACCAGCTGGCTGATCGGTTACCAACGTGGTTCCGTTACCATCGAAGTCAATTCCCGTATATGTCGCCATATCGTCGAAGTTTTGAGTGTAAGGAGTTTGCGCTGCATTAGCCGCAGTTCCTGATAAAGCGACCATTGATGTGGTCAGCATTAGTAGTGATGCTATGACAGACATCGTTTTGGATATTTTGAGGTTCATCCCTGTACCTTTCAGTTTTTTGATCCAAGGTCGAAGAACACTTCAACGACAAAGGTTATGGCTCGCCGACTTTGGCTTGTTTAGACTTTATTGCTGAAACCGCTTACGAGAAACCGCTTTCAATGAGTCTTTACTAATTCGTTATGAAAGTCTCTAAAACGAGTGATTTGGGGCAAAGCCCTCTTTTTGTGCCCGAAATCTGGCCTAGGTCTCAGTTTTCCCAGCAGCTAAAGATTGGGGCGCTCAAAATCAGGCAAAAAGCCCTATTTCAAGGCGTTGGTCTAGAGATTTGGGTCTGGAATCATGACGTACTTGGTCTCTAAGTACTCGTGAATTCCTTCAAGGCCGCCCTCACGACCCAAACCTGATTGCTTCACACCACCGAATGGGGCAGCAGCATTACTGACTAAACCGGTGTTTAGACCAGTCATTCCAGTGTCTAGTCTCTCGATGAGGCGAAGCCCACGCTTGAGATCCTGTGTATAGGCATAAGAGACAAGGCCATACTCGGTGTCATTAGCTAGCCTGATTGCCTCATCTTCATCTTTGAATCTAACAATTGGTGCTACCGGGCCAAAGATCTCTTCATTCAAGATTGTTGAACCAGGTTTCACATCAGAGAGCACGGTTGGTTCAAAGAAATAGCCTGCACCTGATTGAGCTTTACCACCGGTAACGATCTTGCCGCCTTCAGCAACAGTTGTTTCAACTAGTCTCTTAAGGTTCTCTCTAGCCTTCTCGTTGATTACAGGACCAATCTTTGTTTCAGGATCTACTCCCCTGCCCAAAGGCATGGCTTCCATCTTGGCTGCCATCTTGTTTGCAAATTCATCTGCTAGAGACTCGTGCACGATAAATCTGTTTGCTGCTGTGCAGGCCTGACCGATGTTGCGAAGTTTTGCGAGCATCGCACCTTCAACAGCTGCATCGATATCTGCATCTTCAAACACTAAGAACGGAGCATTGCCACCTAGTTCCATCGAAGTTCTAAGAACTTGTTTAGCTGATTGCTCAAGTAGTCGAACACCCACTGATGTTGATCCAGTAAAAGTTATCTTTCTCAATCTTGGGTCAGCGATGATAGGAGCACTAGTTGCAGCAGAAGTGCTGGTCGTGATTATGTTTACTACACCTGCAGGTAAACCTGCTTCTTCCAAAGTCTTAGTTAGAAGCAATGTTGTTAGTGGTGTGAGTTCTGCAGGCTTT
Source organism: Micrococcales bacterium (assembly GCA_947489235.1). Classification (GTDB taxonomy): domain Bacteria; phylum Actinomycetota; class Actinomycetes; order Actinomycetales; family Microbacteriaceae; genus Rhodoluna. The sequence goes on along the minus strand of CANLDE010000037.1, from coordinate 214 downwards.
ACAACCATGGTGCAGCCAGCTGCGATTGCAGGGCCTATCTTTCTTGTGGCCATTGCTAGTGGAAAATTCCAGGGAGTAATCGCAAATGCTGGCCCAACTGGTCGCTGGGTAACCAGCATGCGTCCAGTTCCTTCAGGTGAAGATCCAAATCTTCCAGAAATACGAACAGCTTCTTCAGAGAACCATCTAAGGAACTCATTGCCGTAAGTCACTT
>CANLDE010000036.1 GCA_947489235.1 Micrococcales bacterium | reverse complement strand
CTTTGTTTGAACTCTGTAGTTAGGTCCAAGCACTTGAAGGGCAGCAGTTGCGGTAATCAGCTTCATCACAGATGCTGTCTGAGCTGGAGTGTCACCTTCTATATCAAATAGAACTTCGTTGGTGGCTGGGTTGATCACCTGTGCATGCAAACCAACTAGACGATTATCTAGAGCTAGCTCGGCTATTGAACAGTCTCGGCCTTCAGGGGTTGGCGAAACTGTAGGTGAATCGGTAGGAGTGTTAGTGGGGGTGTTAGTAGAAGAGCTCTTGCTCGGCGCGGCCAGAGTGAACCCACCAATAATCAGGATTAGCAGAAGCAGGCCGGTTGCTGACCCAATGGCTATTTGCCTTAGGTAATTCAGTGGTGAGTTAGGTGATGGCATCTACGCTCCGAACGGCTCTATTCCCCTCAATTTTAGACCTTAACCTGTCGAATAGACTTGGTTCATGCGTAAGTTATCAGTTTCAGCCGTAGTTTTGGCCATCTCATCCATTTTCATCCTCAGTTCCCCTGCTTTTGCCCACAATGAGCTAATTTCACAGAGCCCAAGTGGAGAGTCTGTGGTGGATGCTGGGTCTATAGAGATTCGCCTTGATTTTGCTGAAGAACCTATTGCAACCGCCTTTGGCGAGGGAAACCTCATTGCTATCGCGAATGCTGAAACTGGTGAACAGCTAGGCCCAGCCTGTGCTCGGGTAGATGGCACAAGCATGTATACAACTGTAAACATCGTTGAGCCAGGCATCTATAAAATTCTTTGGCGTAGCGCTTCAGATGATGGACACATCGCATCAGGCGACTATCTAATAACCGTCGAGAACAACACTGGCTATGAATCAGACCGAATCGGTAACCAGTGTTTCGATGATGAAGGTGTCGAATTGACAGTGGATGCTCAAGAGCCACTTTCCCAGAAAATCGATCAAATGTCAGGATTCTGGAATGGGCTGCTATGGGGTGTGCCGATTGTTGTTGGTGGCGGTGTTCTAGGAGCATTCCTAGTTATGCACCGCAGTTCAAACAAGAACTCTTAGCCGTTAGGTCTTACCAACTTATCGACATCTCCCAAAATGTCATTGAACTCAGCTTCTGTCATTAGTCCTAGTCTCAAGACAACTTCTTTCACAGTGCTATCTTCCGCCAAAGCAGTTTGAGCAACTAGGGTTGCATTTTCATATCCAAGCATCGGTGAGAGTGCAGTGACAGTACCAATAGATCTTTCAACATCAGCTCTCAATCGGGCAGCATTGGCAGTAATGCCAACTACACATCTATCGGCTAGCGTGTAACAACCCTGACGAAGATAAATGATGCTCATCATCAGTGATCTGGCAATGATTGGTTCAAAAGCATTTAGTTGTAACTGGCCTGCTTCACAGGCCATCGTCACTGTCATGTCATTACCAATAACTGTGAAGGCGATTTGGTTTACAACCTCAGGAATAACTGGATTTACTTTGCCCGGCATGATTGAAGATCCAGCCTGACGAGCAGGAAGATTTATCTCACCAAAGCCCGCTCGAGGACCAGAGGATAGAAGACGTAAGTCGTTAGCAGTCTTGGACAATTTCACTGCGACTCTTTTTAGAACTCCAGAAACAAGAACAAAAACACCAACGTCTTGGGTCGCTTCAACCATGTCTTCAGCAACTACAAACTGCCAGCCCGCTAATTCACTCAGGTGTTTACAGGCAGCTTCCGCATAACCCATCGGGGCATTGAGCCCAGTGCCGATAGCTGTTCCACCTAGGTTGATTTCGCTTAGGTGGGGAATAAGTTCAGCAAGTCTTTGCTCATCCTCATGAGTCATTCTGGCGAAGGTCGCAAACTCCTGACCAAGTGTCATAGGCACAGCATCTTGTAGCTGAGTGCGTCCCATCTTGATTAGGTCTTTGAACTCAATTGCCTTGTCATTGTATTTAGAACGTAAATATCCAAGAGCTTTTATCAGTTCACGTATTTCTAGAATCAAAGCAACCTTTAGAGCGGTTGGATAAACATCGTTTGTTGACTGTGACATGTTCACATCATTCAGAGGATGAATCTTGTCGTAGTCACCTTTTTCAAAGCCAGCTAGTTCCAAAGCCCGATTAGCAATAACTTCATTGGCGTTCATGTTGGTACTGGTACCAGCACCACCCTGAATGGCATCAACAATAAATTCTTTATCAAACTTGCCAGCTTCAACCTCATGGCAGGCTGCAATGATCGCACTAGCTACTTTTTCGTCTAACTCACCAACCTCTAAGTTGGCTTTGGCACAAGATTCTTTTACTAAAGCCAAAGCTCTGATTAGAGATCTATAGTGCCCGATGGGAACTCCCGAGATTGGGAAGTTCTCTGCTGCTCTTGCTGAATGCACCCCCCAATACGCACTTGAAGGTACCTCGTAATCACCGAGCAGGTCATGTTCTAGCCTCATTGCTGACATAGTTTTAGTCTGCCATTAAATCGTTAGTTTCCTAACCAAACACGAAGGGCCCAGACCTTCTGGTCTGAGCCCTTGGTGTTAATTACTATTTAGGAAAGAATGTCCGCACTCATCTTTGAGCCGTCTTTCTTGTTGATCATTCCCCAGATGAAACCGATTACAAGAGCTGCAAACGGTAGCAAGACCAGGGTCCAACCAAGAGTGGTCATAGACCACGCGTTACCTGATTCCTCTGGTGATGGCGCTAAACCTGAAAGCAGGTTGAAGCGTGACATCAAGAGGTATAGACCAACGCCAAGAGCCAGAGCTGAAAGCGCTGGAGCAACCATTGCCTTGAACCAGTGTGTGCCTGGGTTCATCATGAAGTAACGAATCACAGCAACGCTAACCAAGATCTCTACAAGCATCACTGCAATAGCTGTGATTGCGCTCATCCAGAAGAATAGGTTCAAGACTGGATCAAGGTTCTGAACTACGAACAGGATGATTACCAGAATCGCGATAACTGAAGTAACAATTACTCCACCAACAGGTGCACCAGATGCATTGGTTCTACCAAATGATGCTGGCAGAACACCGGCACGACCAAGAGCAAACACGTAACGTGCGTTTGCGTTCTGGAAGGCAAGTAGACCTGCGAACAATGATGAAACAACTAGCCACTCCATGATGGTTACTAGCCATGGACCAACATTCTCACCAACTAGGTAGAACAGCACTGCTGCTGGGTTTGCGCCACCTTCAGAGATTTCTGCAACTCTGTCAATAACAGTTGCTGAACCTAGACCTGTGACCATAGCAAAAGAAACCAAAGCGAAAACAGCAGTAATGATTCCAATTGCCCAATAGGTTGCCTTAGGCACTGTGCGCTTCGGGTCAACTGATTCTTCACCATAGATTGCTGTTGCTTCAAAACCGATGTATGAAGCTAGTGCGAATGCGATTGCGATACCAGCACCACCTGCAAAGCCACCAACGAAAATGTTTTCTGGTGAGAATGAAGCAGCAAAGTTCATCTCTCCTGCATGGTTAGCCAAAATTGCAACACCGGCAATAAGAAGTGAAAGAACTTCAAGTCCCATTAGCGCGCCAAGAACCTTAGCTCCAACATCAACGCTTAGTAGTGATAGCGCGGTAACAATGACCCAAGCGATTGCTGCCCAAACATACCAAGGCATATCAATACCGAGTAGAGCTGCACCTTGACCTGCCATGATGGCACCGAAGAAACCATAGATCGCCAACTGGATAGTTGTGTATGCAACTATCGAGACAAAGGCAGATCCGGTTCCAGCATTTCTACCTAGTCCCCGACCGACGTAGGCAAAGAAAGCTCCAGCGTTTGTCACCTTGCTTGTCATCGCTGTGAAACCAACGCTGAAAAGAATAAGGACTAAACCAACAAGCAAATATGCACCAGGAGCTGCTGCACCGTTACCAGCAAGAATTGCTACCGGCACCGCTCCTGTCATTCCTACTAGTGGGGCAGATGCTGCCACCACGAAAAATACAATTCCTAAGACACCCAGTCGGTTCTTCCGTAGGGAATTATCTTTTGTTTCCATTGACATTTATTACTCCTCGTCGAGAATAGGAAATCGTTCGGGTATGAACGACCTTCTTATAGATTGGTGCAAAACCAGAGAGAAATGGCTCATTTTTGGGTTCTGTTACCTGATGGTTGTTTAATCGTTATCTGCATCGTTATAAAGGTTCATTCGGATACGAATGGTTCGCTAATCTTGATGTTATGAGCGAATTACATGGATTTATGGCCCCAAAGACCCCTACTGGCAAATCAGCAATAATCCCGAACATGCCTTGGTTTTATTCAGGCACCCTACTGACAGTTGAGTATCTAACTGATGAGGCCAACGTCAGGGCTATCTTGCCCCCTGAACTAGAACTAGCTGATGAGCACCCAGGTGCTGTCGCTCTGATCTGGGCTGACTGGCAATCCTGCTCCACTAGTGGCGAAGAACTACTTGATCCAGTTCGCTCACAATACCTAGAAGCTTTTGTTGTTGTGAGATGCAAGTACGAAGGTAAAACCTATTCACGTTGCGTAGCTATCTGGGTTACTAAAGACTTTGCTATTGCTCGTGGCTGGTTCCAGGGTTACCCAAAGAAGCTAGGCAATGTTGCTGTTACCAGAATTTTCAAGCACGGTAAAGCAACCCCAAGACTAGAAGCAGGAGCCAAGCTTGGTGCTTCCCTTGCTGCATATGATCACAGACTGGCTTCTGCTGTTGTTACTTTGAGAAAGCCAGCTGACTCAAATGGTTTTGTTAATGGTCATCCAATGATTCACTCACGCTGGATGCCTTCTATAACTCCAGGTTTAGGTAACTCAATGGATCAACTAATCACCATGGGTGGAGTCGATGCAGATCTGGGAACCCCTTGGGTTGGAGATGCTGAACTTACTCTCTCTGATTCCAAGTGGGATGAACTGAATTCAATTCTTCCAGTAAAGGAAATACTCGGTGGTTACTACCGCGAAGTTGGAGTGACCTTCAACGGTGGAACACTACTTGCAGATAATTCAAATCCTTCGATTTAGTAATCTTCGAAGTATTCCTGAATCTCCCAGTCAGTCACATCTCTAGTTGATGGGTCTGGTACAGCTGCTTCGTATCTTTCGATCTCATCGCGCTTCATCACTAAGAAGATTCCAATTAGACCAGTCGACATGTGCTCACGCATACGCTGGTTAGCCTCAAGTGCATCTAGGGCTTCAGTGAAGGTCGCTGGAAGAGTTGCTGCTGCTTCATTGTCATAAGCCATACCTTCGGCAGCAGCTGGAACAGCTAGCTTTCTCACAATGCCATCAAGTGCTGCAGCCAAGATTCCTGCGATAACTAGGTAAGGGTTAGCAGCACCGTCACCAACACGAACCTCTAGACGAGTTCCAGAGCCACGCTCTGGTGGGATTCGAACCATGGTGCTTCTGTTGTCATAACCCCAGTTAGCCCTATAAGGAGCAAGGGTGTCAGGACCTAGTCTCTTGAACGCATTTACGGTTGGGTTGGTAAATGCAGTAAGTGCATTCGCATTCTCACAAAGACCTGCGATCATCTGCTTAGCAACTTCACTTAGTTCCGTTCCTTCATGCATCAGGTTCTTACCCTGCTTGTCGGTAACTGAGAAGTGCAGGTGGAAACCAGATCCTCCCTCATCACTCCAAGGCTTGCCTAGGAATGTTGCGTGCTGACCTTCACGGTGAACAATGTCTTTGATTGAAGTCTTGAATAAGAATGTTCTATCGGCTGCATCCATAGCTTCTGAATGCCAAAGGTTTATTTCGTATTGACCAGGTGAGAATTCGTGGTTACCTGCGAATGCTCCGATGTTTAGTTGGTCTAACATTCGAAGTAGATGTAGGAAAGTGCCCTTTGGATCTACTAACGAACCACTTGTGTAGACACGACCAGTTCGTTCCAGTGATCTCTTGAATCCACCACCTTCAACACGGTCTGCGATATAGAACTCGAGCTCAGGACCAACTACTGGAACTAGTCCTAACTTCTCATACTCAGCAATAACTTTTCTGAGAACTGTTCTTGGCGAGAAAAGGTTAGGAGACATATCAGGGTTAAGAGCATCGCCAATAACGTAAGCAACCCCTGGCTCCCAAGGCATTTCATGAATAGTGTCTGGGTCTATTTGAGTTACTAGATCTTGAAGTCCATCGCCTGCAATGCTTTCTGCATCAAGCACACCACCTTGTGTGTTGGTAACCCAAACTCCTTGGCAAAAAGCAGGGCCGTGGCTAGCTGCTTTTTCCAACTGGCTAACCAGTAGGTCTTTGGAGCGTGTAATTCCTAGAACATCTGAATAGATTACTCTGAGGACATCAATGCCTTGCTCTTGTAGTTTCTCTCTCAGAGCGGTGAGGTTGGTGCTCATTGCAACTCCTTTGTTACATTTCATTAGGGTTCAAACGATATTTGAATGCTACTTCCTAGTAGCGTAAGAAATAGCCATCTAAACGAAATAGTTATGAAGGAATTATGAAAGCACTTTTTATTCAACATGACCATGTCAGCCCAACCGGCTGGGTGGGCGAAACCCTGGCCCGCCACGGCTTTGAAATGACTGAGGTACTTGTCGTTCCTGAAAGCTCTTTTGAAAACCCTAATATCCCATTCGAATTCCCAGACTTTAATGACTACGACCTGCTTATTCCCCTGGGTGCTCCATGGGGTGCTTGGGATGATGCCTGCATTGGTAACTGGTTACAGCCAGAAATTGAATGGGTCAAAAGAGCACTAGATGCACACAAGCCTGTTCTAGGAATATGTTTCGGCGGTCAGCTAATGGCAAGAGCCCTAGGAGGATCGGTAGCGCCTGGACCTAAGGGTGAAATAGGTTGGACCAACATCTGGTCAGATAGAAAAGATTTAGTTAGTAACGGACCTTGGTTCCAATTCCACTACGACCGCTGGGTAGTACCCCCAGGTGCTACAGAGATAGCTCGCAACCCGATTGCATCGCAAGCTTTTGTTTACGAGCGATCACTCGCTGTCCAATTTCATCCTGAACTAAATGCAGCTGCCCTAAAGGGCTGGCTGGATTGGGGAGGCTCCAAAAAGGTTAGTGAAGATGGTCAAGACCCTCATATTCTGATGGCTCAGACTATCGCTGAGGATGAAGTATCAAAGCAAAGAACCTTTGCTTTAGTTGACGCTTATCTAAAAGATATAGCGAAACTTATCTAAGAGTTACCTTCACAGGGAATCTCTTGATTCCGTTCACGAAGTTTGAACGTAGGTGATCTATCTCCCCTACTCGTTCAACCTTGTCAACTCGTGATAAAAGATCTTCAAACATGATGCGAACCTCTAGACGAGCTAGTGAGTTTCCTAGACACATGTGAGGACCACCACGACCAAAGGCCATGTGCTCATTAGGGTTTCTTGTCACATCCATCTTGTAAGGATCCTTGAAGATAACAGAGTCTCTGTTACCTGAAGCGAACCAAGGAACAACCTTCTGGCCCTGCTTGATTAGAGTTCCTTGGAACTCAACATCCTTAGTTGCTGTTCTTCTGAAGTGATAAACAGGAGAGGCTAATCTAATGAACTCTTCAACAGCCCAAGGAATTAGTGTTGGGTCTTCCTGCAACATTGCCATCTGCTCTGGGTTCTCGATTAGGTAGTTCATTGTGTGAGAGATGGTGTGACGAGTGGTTTCGTTACCAGCAACAACTAGAAGTAGGAAGTAAGTGTTGAAGTCCCGCTCTGACAAAGGAATGCCATCCGATGGCACCTGGTTAATCAAAGTTGAGACTAAGTCTTTACCATCTTTACCTCTGCGCTGATTAGCTAGGTTCTGACCATACTCAAATACTTCAAGAGCAGCTGGAGATCTAAAAGGAACAAGACGATACTTTTCACTTTCAGGATCTTCTAGCAAAACATCTGCATGCTCAGGGTCGGTGTTGCCAATCATGCGGTTACCCCACTCAATCAACTTGTCAGTGTCATGATCTGGAACATCTAGCATTCGAGCTAATACACGAATAGGGAAATCGGCAGCAACTTCTTCAACGAAGTCAAAGCTTCCCTTAGCAAAAGCATTGTCCAACGTAGTGGCAGTTAGTCCTCTTAGGAATGTCTCATAACCTGAGACAGCCTGAGGAGTGAACTCTCCTTGGAGCAAACGTCTCAAGGCACGGTGACGTGAACCATCTGTTTCAAGAAGAGATCTTCTAGCTTCTTCTTGCTCAGCATCAACTTCTTCCAAGTTAGTGAAGTGGGTTGAAGTGAAAGTATCTGGGTCACGAAGAACTTTAACAATGTCCTGGTATCTGGTCACAGACCAGAACCCGCTGTTTGGCTTCTCCTCAACATCCCAGTGAATCGGGTCTTCAGCACGGAGCTTGTCGAAGACGTGCCAAGGGGCACCACCATCGAATAGGTCTAGATCTGCAAGGGTTAGCTCTGACAACTGTGTCATGGTCACTCCGATTGTTAGGATACGAATCATTTTTAGATTACAACCCTTAAGCGCAAGAAACGCCTTTGTGCCCTAAAAGTTATTTAGAGCCGAATGATTAGTGGAGAATAGAAGCACCTATTTAGGAGGTAACTCATGGCTGGTCCACACACCCTTGCCGAGACAGAGCGCCAGGTAAACGAGAAGCTTGTTCATAAGAACATCAACTTCGAAGCCATGGCAGTTACCTCAAACCTCTTTAGAGCAGCCAACTCGGTTAGAAACCACCTAGAAAGAACAGTTCTTGCTAAAGCAGATCTATCTTGGACAGCCTTTGTAGTTCTTTGGGTTACTTGGATCTGGGAGCCAATTGAGACTAGACAGATAGCCATAGAAGGAGGCTTTTCTAAAGCCACCCTTACCGGTGTGCTATCAACCCTAGAAAAGCGCTCACTAATAACAAGAACCAAGAGCAAAGACGACGGCCGATTAGTAATCGTGCAACTAACCAACAAGGGTAGAAAACTAATGGACACCCTATTCCCTGCCTTCAACAAACAAGAAACAGCAGTAGCCAACGTAGTTGCCCAATCTAAGCAAGGCCAACTAGCAGATCAGCTAAGAGCTATAACTAAGTTTGCTGAAGCTAATTCTTAGCCGCTTCTGAAACAAACTTTGTAAACAGTTCCATCTGCTGAGGGTTTTCCTTGTAGTTATCCTCTGGATGCCACTGCACTCCATAAGACCAAGCTTTGGCTTCAATCTTGAAGGCTTCAACATGTCCTTCTGCCGCTCTTGCTAGAACTTCTAAACCACTACCTAGTTCTTTGATGGCTTGGTGGTGGAAGCATGAGCTTTCCAGAACTGGTTTTGAAAGACCAAGTCCTTCAGCATCTTTATCAATGTTGATTGTGTGTATGTAGTGTCGGTGATCCTTAACCATGTCCTGGACAAGGCTTCCACCCTTTAGAACGTTTACTAGCTGGAAGCCTCTGCAGATGGCTAAAACAGGTAAGGCATTATCAAATGCATACTTGGCTATCGAGAAATCATTCTCATCCTGCAGATCATCAATTCCATAGAGTTCATCAGTGTTTGGCTCTTCGCCATACCACTTAGGGTTCACATCTCCCCCACCTGGGATTAGAACTCCATCGATGCCAACAAGTCTTTCAGCCCAGTTTGGGTTCTCTACCGGTAGGAAGGTTACTGGTTCTCCACCAGCTGCCCAGACTGATTCGAGGAGTCTTCTTGAAGAGACAACACCTAAGCTTCTGATGGCTGTTGCCTGCTCGGTGAATCTACCGACTATCGCAATTCTGGGACGTCTAGTCATCTACCTACTCCTTGCACGAATCGTTATGAAACATGGGGTTTATACCCCTTAAGTATGCCCTAATATTAATCGTTAGTATCCTAATGAATAGGCTAATTAAAGGACTTGAACAGTGAACACCGTAGAAGTTGTTGGCACCCAGATAGACACCCGCCATTACATTGGTGGGCAACGAGTAGCTTCTGCTGAGACCTTTACTAACACTTCTCCAGTTGATGGTTCCTTCCTAGGTGAAATCTCTAGGGGTACAGACAAAGAAGCCGATATGGCTGTTGCCGCTGCTAGAAAAGCATTCCCTGCTTGGGCAGCTCTTGGACCTAAGGGTCGTGGCGAAATACTTTTGAGACTTGCCACTTTAGTTGAAGAGAACATTGAAACTCTGGCTCAGCTAGAAACTATGGACAATGGATCTCTATTGAGATCACACAGACGCGGAGTAATGCCACGAGTTGCCATGAACATTCGCTTCTTTGCTGAGTGGGCGATGAATGAATTACAACATCCTGATTTTGAAACACGTGGACACACCAACAAGATCTCTTGGGACCCATCCGGTGTTGCAGTTTTGATTACACCTTGGAATGCGCCACTAATGCTGGCCACCTGGAAGATAGGTCCTGCTCTAGCTGCAGGTGACACAGTAATTCTGAAACCTGCTGAGTGGACTCCATTGAGTGCATCATTCTTTGCGGACCTTACTAAGCAGGCTGGAATACCAGATGGTGTTTTCAATGTTGTTCAAGGTTTTGGTAAAGAAGTTGGTGCAGCCTTAGTTGCACACCCAGGAATCTCTCGCATTTCGTTTACTGGTTCAGTTCCAACAGCAAAGATTATTGGTAGATCAGCTGCAGATAATCTAACCCCTGTTTCATTTGAACTTGGTGGCAAATCTCCTTGTGTTGTTCTAGAAGATGCTGATGTGGATCTGGCAGTAGAACTAGCAGTTGAGCAGTATGACAATGCAGGTCAGGTTTGTTTGTCTGGAACCAGAATCCTGGTGCACGAGAGAATCGCTGAAGAGTTTGCGTTGAAGTTCAAAGAGAAGGCTTCACAGATTATTCAGGGTGACCCTAGAGATGAAGGAACTCAGATAGGTCCACAGATCCACCAGGTGCACTTCGATAGAGTCAAAGGCTTTGTTGATAGAGCTAAAGAAACTGGAGCCAACATTGTTATGGGGGGCGTTCCTAACAGTGACCTAGGTGGCCTTTACTTTAGGCCTACTTTGGTTATGAACCCAGACCCTACTTCCGAGATTGTTACCTCAGAAGTATTCGGTCCTGTCCTTTGTTTACAGACCTTCAAGACCGATGAACAGGCTATTGAGATGGCTAACTCAACTG
>CANLDE010000035.1 GCA_947489235.1 Micrococcales bacterium | reverse complement strand
CACATTGTTGATCTGAGGGGTTTCAGAAACTTTAGAGCCATCTGATTTGAGATAGCTAAAGGTCAAGTCTTTGAGTTGAATCATCTGGCGAATGCACCGCCAAAGGCTAGAACCATCAGAACTAATGAAGTAGCCAGGATGATTGCATCTCCCAAACGCCAAGGCTCTTTGCGGTATCTAGTGATAGTTCCTCTAGTTGAGGAAAGCCTTATGGAGATGACAGCAAGTGCCAACCCAAGAACTAAGAATGTGAGTTCTAACATTTGTTGGTCAGGGGAGAACAAGAGCAGAGCTGCACCTGAGACCATAAAACAGATTGCTATAAAGGCTAAGAGTCTTGCACCTATTACTTGGAACTTAGAGCGGTTACCTTTTCTGCCAAAACCTCTAGCTGACATGCTGGCCGCTAAGCCCATGGATTGATCTATGGTGTCTTCTAACACAGGAATAACAATTCCTGTTATTGCTTTCATACCTTTTGATTGTCCTCGAAGAGACCTTGCTCTTCTAACTCGATTGAGGCTTGCTATGAGTTGCGGAGCGAGATTGATAGCAATTGATAGAGCGGTAGCTATTTCATAGAGAGCACCAGGAGTTGACTTGAGTAGCTTTCTTGGATTAGCCAACGAGTTAGCCATTCCTACAGCCAATATAATGGCAGCCAATCTAAAGCCATCAACTAGAGCAAAGTTGAACGCTGTAGCAGAGATTGGCCCAAAAAGTTTCAGGGCATTACCGAAACCAAAATCAAGATCTATTGAAGGAAGTAATAGGAATGCATCTTTAGTTGAAGAGCCCAGGTTGAAGATAATGCGGAAGGCGACTCTAAGAGTTATCACTATTGCAGCTAGCTTGATGTAGAAGCCTATGGATTGAGCCCAAGGTGAATCATCCCTGCAGAGCCTGATGATTGAAAGTGTGCCAACACAGATGGCAAGTAAAACATAGATGTTGCTGGTCAGTGAGGCAACAATGGCCAGGCTAAGACCAGCTAGCCACCAAGAGATGGGATTAGTTTTATAGGCAGAAACTAAGTGAACTGCTCTAGTTGTTGCAGACATAAGTTTTCAGAGTAACTCTCGGGGGAGTTTGCACAGGCTCGCCGGGTAGTAGAAAACGCCAACCCTCACCTACACCACAGGCCACCTTGTGCATGGAAGCACCAATTGGGCTGTATTCCCAGTCACCGTTCTCATCGCTAAGGAAATAAGCCCAACTGCCATTTTTGGTACCTGGGGTTTCCTTGCAAGTTTCTGTATTTTCGGTAGGGAAGTTTTCGATTCGGCAGACAAAGCCAACAGGATACTTTTCAGTGCCAGCAACGTTTACCTTGGCAGCTTCGAAAAGATCCCAAGAGTTGCCTTCGAAATCCTGAACGCACTTCTTTACTGGGGTTTTGTTTTCGTTTGTTCCGAAATCAATTACCAGGCTGGTGCCATTGTCTGTGCAGAGCACTGAAGTAACAGTGGGTAGAACTTCGTCCCCGTCGCCATTAGTTTGCTGTTGATTCACAGCAAAGCCAATGGCGACGAGTGCAACTAGCCCAATCAGGCTAATTCTGACGAATGATCTCATTGTGTTTACTAGTTAGCGTTGTTACGTTCAGAGTTAATCTTGTTCATTGCATCAACAAGAGTCACTGAAGACAGTGGAAGCAAAGCTTGCACTGTTGTAAAGACATCACTGGCATTTGCACTGTAAGGAGATGGAATTCCGCCATCTTCCTTTTTGATACGTGCAGCTAACCAAGAAACCAACTTGGTTGCATCTTGACCAGAAGCAATCAAAGCCATGGTTGCATATGAAGTTCCACCAAGATCAAGATTCTCGTAAGCCTCGAAGTGATCTCCAGTAACTAGGTTGTTCAGCAACCATTCCTTAGATTTATCAATAGAGAACTGTTTTGCTGTGTCATCTTCTGCAGAACTTAACCCAAGAGATGCTTGGATTGACATTAATGCAAACGCTGTGACATCTGCAGACTCAAAGCTTTCGGTATCACCCTTGGTGTATTTGTATCCACCATTTACTTCAGCGTTACTAATAAGTTTGAGTGCAACCTTGTTAGCAAGTTCGTTCTGCTCGCCAGCAATAAGAGCTAGCAATACATATGAGTAGGCAAAGTTGTTTGTGTCCTTGACTGTTCCATCTGCAGCGATGTAATCTTTCATGATTTGAAGTTGAGCAACCACTGAAGCATCATTTGCAAATCCAGCAACGTACGCGGTGTAAACATAGTTTGCCTTGAGCCCTGCAGAACTAAGTAGTGGGGTGTTTGCTTTGACCCAGTCAATCTGCTTTTGGAGATCAGATGTGCCGTATCCGAGCAGGCTCAGGTTAGCTATGGCCTCAAGGGTTGAACCCATATCCGGCTTGCCTTCTTCAAATGGGTCCAGGAACTGACCATCTTGGAAGGAATCCATGACAAATTGGCTGGTTTTAGGATGTTGGTTGACTACCTGGTCACTTGGGGCTGAGCAGCCGGCCAGAACCATAGATATTGCTGATATTACTGTTATAAATAGTGCGAAACGGCGCACTTCCTTTGTTTTGATTGACATCGCAACCCTTTCGGTGTGTGCGATCCTTGTGCGATAGACGGATAAAAGGTACTTATCCGACTCCACCCGTAGACCACGACGGTTTGTTTTGGAGTCATTGTTTTAGGCAGGCATTCCGACTCATCGGGGCTAAATCCCTTATAAATACTGGGTTTAGTCGATTTACGGTTGCGGGTCAGCACCGGGATTTCACCGGTTTTCCCTGCAAAAAGCAACTGAGCTCAACTTGAGCGTTCAATAACCTTAGCACCGTGGGCGTCCCAGAGCCTGAATAGTGACCATTTTTGAGGTCTAAGTCCTCAAAAATAGCCCTAGCTTACCCATGTAAATAAATGTAACGATTTGGGTGAAATGTATATGAACGGCTTGCTTTTAGTTATAAAGTTTCATTACCCAAGGAACTTGTGGGCCAAAGAGTAATTTTTGGCGTGCCTGTACCTACATAAACAAGGAGAAACAATGAAGAAAAATCTGGTCAAGGGCGTAGCCCTAGTCGCAGTTTCTATTCTTGGAGTTACTGGCCTAAGCCTTGCTCCGGCGAATGCAACTGCAGCTAACAAGACCGTGATTGTCCAAGAGGGCAACACACTTTCAGGTCTTAACACCGCTGTAAACGGTAAGAACCTAGTAACCAACGTGGATGTTGTTTATCCAACCGGTTCTGGTTTCACTTACTGGAACAACAAGGCACAGCTAGTACGTAACACAGCTTTCGGTACCTTCAAGATCACAAGAAACAACTGTCAGACCGCAGTAACTACTGATGAGTTGGGCTGTTTCTCAGTGACCTACACAATCAAGAAGGGTCTAAAGTACTCTGACGGAACTCTAATCACCGCTCAGGACCTACTTCTAAGCCACGCAATCTCAAGCAGCGATTACTCAATCAAAGCTGGTTTGGGTGACCCAATGTCTGAAACTGGTTCAAAGTTTGATTCTGCTGGTTACGGTGGAGCATACGATGACCACACCAGAGCAAACTCATTCGACCTAAGCGATGACAACTACTCACTAACAGTGAAGTACGATGCATTCCAGCCAGACTGGCAGATCTTCGGCCCTGGTCCTGGCGCTGTTCACGCTCTAGTTGCACTTGCAAAGGGTAAGAAGTCTTTCCAGACCGCACGTACCAACGCCGCTTACAAGGCTGCTTTCGAAGATGCATACTACGCATCTTATGAAGCACTTCCAGCAGAAGGCGACGAAGACTACCAGGACGCTCTTGATGAGCGAACTGCAGCTCGTGCTCTGATGTCAAAGATGGCAGTTAAGTGGTCAACTGTTTGGAACATCACAACAGTTACTGCAAGCACTAACCCGCTATTGCTAATCTCAAACGGTGGTTTCAAGATCAGTTCTTGTGGTGCTTCATCATGTACTTTGGACAAGAACCCTCTAGCTTCTGTTAGCGGTGCTCCAAAGATGACTGGTAACTTGGACAGAATCATCTTCAAGTTCCCTGCAACAGGCACAACCTTCAGCGACACTGCTGTAGGTCAAGCAATCCAGAACGGTGAAGTAGACCTTTACTCTGGTTCAGCTACAGCTTCATTCTGGGCAATGGTTTCATCTGACCCAGGTGTAGTAGCAGCTAGAACTTCAGTAGCTATCTACGAGCACTTCGACATCCGCGCAGGTGACGCACTTCAGTCGAACGCAACTGTTAACTCAGACGGTAACTGTGCTGCTCCTTACGACGGCCCATTCAAGGGTTCAACTCAGAGAGCTAAGGACTTGCGTAAGGCAATGTTGCTAGTAGTGCCACGTCAAGTTATTGCTAACACATACGTTGGTAAGATCTTCGACCCAGCATTCTCTGGTAACTCTCCAGTGCTAAACAGCTCGTTCTCACTTACAACTGAAGGTGACTACGCCAAGGTTGTTGCTGGTTCAAGCTCATACGTCAACGACTTCGCTAAGGACCAGACTGCGCGTAACGCAATGGCTCTGGCTCTTATGAAGAAGTACTACCCAAGTGCAGGCCCAGGCTCTGACAGCATTAGCGTCAAGATGCTAACAAGCACTGCAGCTCGTCGTGTTGACATTGCGACACAGATCCAGCTCCAGGCAGACAAGGTTGGTATCAAGCTAACTAACACTGCATCAACTGGTTGGTCAGGTCTGTTGAACTGTAACAACTACGACGTAGCTACATTCGCATGGTCAAAGTCTGCTATTTCACAGACTGGAACCAACCCACAGTACCAGAGCGATGGATCTAACAACCGTGCAGGTTGGAACGACCCAGCTCTAGACGTATTGCTGAAGAAGTTCGAAGGTTCTCTAAGCGCAACAGAACTTGTTGCAGCGAAGATTGCTGCAGAGCGTCAGCTATGGTCTAACTTCTGGACTATTGGTGAATACCAGTGGCCAGGTGTATCAGCGTGGAACAAGGACTTGAAGAATGTTCTTCCAAGCCCGTTGAACCCTAACGTTGTATGGAACTACTGGGCGTTGGGATTCTAATCCATAACTAAATAGTTATGTTTTAGAAAAACAAATCCTGTTCTTGGCGGTATCCCGAAAGGGGTGCCGCCAAGAACTTTTTAACTAGAAAAAAATGCGCTGCTTAGCAAATCAAATCTCTATTGTGGCTAAACTATAAAGAGGCAATGTTGCCTGAATGTAAAAAAGAACGGATTCCAATTGCTAGCTTTCATTGGTCGAAGACTGTCCTTGGCTCTACTAATTCTATTTGGGTCAACATACCTTACTTATCAACTCGCAGCTTTTTCAGGTGATCCATTAGCGGGTCTCCGTGAGTCGACAGACCCTAAAAAAGACGTCATCATTGCTGAGCTAACAAAGACTCTGCAACTAGACGTCCCACCTCCAGCTCGCTATTTCCTATGGCTGCAAAAAGCCCTTACCGGCGATTTTGGAAATACTGTAATTCTTCGACTTCCAGTTATTGACCAGATTGCTACAGCGATTCCAGTGACATTGCGACTTGTTACAACCGCAGCAATTTTGTCTGTAGTTATCGGAATTGGTTTCGGTGTTCTCAGCGCAATTCGCCAGTATTCGAGACTTGATAACTCACTGACCCTGCTATCTTTCTTCTTATTCTCACTTCCTATTTTCTGGATCGCTGTCATGCTCAAAGAGTTCATGGCAATCAGATTCAACGACTTCCTCGTAAACCCCACGATAGATATTTGGTCGAATATTTTGATATCCGCGGTGCTAGCTGTGATAATTTCAGGTTTTGTCAGCGGAACTAGAAAGAGAGTGCTCATTACCTGGGCAATTACTTTCGGCTCGCTTGTCACTTTGTTCTCACTAGCTAGCGTGACTGCCTGGTTTAGGTTCCCATCTATGGGAATCTTTGGCATCGCAATCTTGGGTGTTGCCTGTTCTCTAGGGTTCACAAACATCTTCTCGGGTCTTGGCAATAGAAAGGCTTTGGGAGCAGGTTTAGCTTCGGTTGTGTTTGGTTTGATTGCTTATTACCCATTCCAGTCCCTTGCTGGTCCTGGAACTAATTACGAACTTATGATTGCGTTTGCTGTGCTTATGCTCAGCTCTAGCTACTTCATCGGCTATTTTTTCACAAAGATTGATAAGGGCCCGGTGATCAGGGTTTCAATGCTCTCAGCATTCATGGTTGCCTTGTTTACGGTCACTGACAAGCTTATGCAGACTTGGGATGCGTACTTCAAGCTCTCTGATGGCAGACCTATTCAAACTCAGGGTTCATACAACATCACAATTAAGACAAATGATTTCTGGATAAACAACTTGGACCTTGTTACTCACTTGTTCCTTCCAACTACTGCTCTTGCTCTAGGTTTTGCCGGATACCTTAGGTATTCACGTGCTTCTATGTTGGAAGTTCTAAACATGGACTACATCCGTACAGCACGTGCAAAGGGTATGCCAGAGCGTGAAGTTGTGCTGCGTCACGCAATTAGAAACGCCATGCTGCCGTTGACCACATTGCTGACTTTTGAAGTTGCAGGTCTGATTGGTGGAGCCATTATCACCGAAGGTATCTTCGGTTGGCGTGGTATGGGAAGCCTTTCAAACGAAGCTATTCAGTCTCAAGATCTCAATCTATTGATGGCCACGTTTGCGATTTCTGCATTCTTGACCATTATGGCGACTCTGGTTGCTGACTTGCTTTACTCAGTCCTTGACCCTCGTATCAGAATAAGAAAGTAGACGATCTGATGGCATCTTTGTTGAAAAGAAAAAAGAATACTCAACAACCGATTGAAGGTAATGAGACAGGTAGTAGCAACTTAGAGGTTTTAGGTCTAAGTCAAGGCCAAATCATTCGCAAGAGATTCTTCCAGCACAAGCCTGCTGTTGCTGGTTTGATTTTTATGGCCTGCTTCGCCATCTTTGTGTACACAGCTTCTGGTATCCACTTAGGAACTGACGCAAACCCACTGACTATCAAGGGCTGGTGGCAGTTCGCTCACACGGATCTTCCTCCACAAGGTCCATGTGCAGATGGATGTCCAAGCGCTACACACCCAATGGGTCAGCTTCCTAACGGACGCGACTACTTCTCACTTGTGATGAGAGGATCTGAAATATCATTGATGATCATGATCGTAATCGGTGGACTTTCAGCATTGATCGGAACAGTCACCGGTGCCGTTGCAGGATTCTTCGGCGGTATCATCGACTCAGTAATGATGCGTTTCACAGACTTCATTCTTACCGTTCCTTTCATCCTTATCGGTGCAGTTATTGGTTACAACCTAGGTAACTTCGGTGTATTCCCACTGGCTATCTTCTTAGGTCTTTTCATCTGGCCAGGACTTGCTCGACTTGTTAGAGGAGAGTTCCTGTCCCTGAGAGAGCGCGAGTTCGTGGATGCTGCTCGTGTAGCTGGAGCTTCAAACCGAAGAATCATCTTCAAGCACATCTTGCCTAACTCCGTTGGTGTGATCATCGTCTCCACAACCTTGCTATTGTCCTCATCGATTCTTTTGGAATCCGGACTTTCATATCTTGGTTTCGGTGTTCAAGCACCAGACGTTTCTCTAGGTGCTCTAATTTCCACTTACCAGGGTGAGTTCATTTATGCACCATGGTTGTTCTGGTGGCCAGGTGTGATCATTATTGCTATTGCCTTGAGCATCAACTTTGTTGGTGACGGTTTGCGTGACGCATTTGACCCTCGTCAGAGAAGAAGAATCAGTCGTAAAGAACGTGCCGTTGAAACTGGCACACGCGCTCAGGTAAACAAGAGCTAGGCAGAGATCATTGACTAAGGGTATAAACCAGTATTCCTATACTGACTACGCAAACGGCAATGGAGAGAAAGTTAATCTTTCTTTCCAGGTGTTCGCCCGCGGTACCCGATTTAACAGAGTTGTCACTGTATCTGAGAGCAAGTATCAGAGCAGCGCCACTCTCGGATCTAGGAGAGTCACTGGTAGCAATAACTTTTCTGGATTCAAGTCCAGTGCCTCTGTAGTCGCTGTCATGAATGTTTCTGCTAATGATTCTGCTGGAAGATGGGGCAGCCCAAGAGGAGAATTTCTTCTCAGCGGTAACAACGGTGAATGCGAACTTGGTTACGAAGTCCTCAGCGCGAAGCCAGCCCACGTGAATGGTTTGGAATGGGTTATGAATTTCGATTCCGAGACTGCTGTAAACAATCTTGGGTTGAATCATGACCACCCACATAATTGCGCAAATAGCCATGGTATTTACAGTTGCGACGAGTCCAGCCTGGATATTGCCAATGGAAAAGTAAGAAATAGCAGCGAGAGAGCCAACGAGGGCTATTACTGCCAGATAGATCCAATTACTGCGGTTCCTGTAGATGTAAAAGTCAGCCATGTTGGTCAGACTATCGCAGACTGCAATACAGTTTCATCATTTTCAGCCACTAAGGAAGGTAATTAAGCTGATGCCAAATAAAGAAGCGATTCTAAAAGTCGAGGGATTCAACGTAGAGTTCTGGGTCGAAGGCGTTTGGTACCCTGCCGCTATTGACATGAACTTCGAAGTAGCAGCGGGTGAAGTCTTAGCCATCGTTGGTGAATCAGGTTCTGGTAAGTCAACAACAGCAATGGGTCTGATGGGCTTGCTTGCCTCTAACGCTAGAACCTCAGGTAGCGTGAAGGTCAAAGACGTTGAAATGCTAAACCAGCCTTTGTCTTTACTTCGTAAATTCAGAGGAAAAGAAGTCGCTTACATCTTCCAAGAGCCAATGACTGCTCTCAACCCTGTATACACAGTTGGTTTCCAGATCGTTGAAGTTCTTCGTAACCACTTTGAAATGGGACCTAACCAGGCAAAAGAGCGCGCAATTGAGCTTTTGACTATGGTAGAAATCCCAGAGCCTGAGCGTTCTTTTGACAAGTATCCGCACCAGCTATCTGGTGGTCAGCGTCAGCGTGCCATGATTGCTCAGTCACTTGCCTGTGACCCTGCACTTCCAATTGCTGATGAGCCAACTACCGCATTGGACGTTACAGTTCAGGCCGAAATTCTTGACCTCATGCGTAACCTAAAGGACAAGCTGAACTCTGCAGTTCTTTTGATTACTCACGACATGGGTGTTGTTGCTGACTTGAGCGACCGCATCTTGGTTATGAAGGATGGTCTAACAGTTGAAGAGAACACATCAGATGTGATCTTCAACAGACCTCAACACCCTTACACTCAGTCTCTTTTGGCTGCTGTTCCTAAGCTTGGATCTATAAAGGTTCGTACCCTAGCCCCAGAGGCAGCTAAGGCTCAACCAGTTCTTGAGGTCAAGGATCTTGTAATTGAGTATCCAAAGCGTGGACGTATTCCAGCATTCCGTGCTGTTGATGGTGTTTCATTCTCGATTCAGCCCGGTGAAATTCTAGGTCTAGTAGGAGAGTCAGGTTCTGGTAAGACTACTGTTGGTCGTGCTGCTATCGGTCTACTTCCAGTGCACTCAGGTTCTATCGAAATCTTGGGTAACAACATTGCAGGTAAGAAGCTTAGAGAACTGAAGATGATCCGTCGCGACACAGGAATTGTTTTCCAGGACCCTTCTTCATCTCTGAACCCTCGTCTACCTATCGGTGAGAGCATCGGTGAGCCATTGCTTTTGGCTGGCGAAGCCAAAGGTGAAGAACTAAACAGAATTGTTGAAGAACTGCTGGACTCAGTTGAACTTCCTCGCTCATACCGCAACCGTTACCCGCACGAGCTATCTGGTGGTCAGAAGCAGCGTGTAGGTATTGCCCGAGCACTGGCGCTGTCACCAAAGCTTTTGATTGCTGATGAGCCAACCTCTGCTCTAGACGTATCTGTTCAGGCTAGATTCCTAGACCTACTTACAGAACTTCAGGACAGACTAAAGTTCGCTTGTTTGTTTATTACTCACGACATTGGTGTGGTTGACATTTTGGCTCACCGTATTGCAGTTATGCAGTATGGAAAGCTGGTTGAGGTTGGTCCTCGTGACCAGGTCTTGAACAAGCCTCAAGAGATGTACACCAAGAGTCTCTTGGCTGCTGTTCCAGTGCCAGATCCTAAAGAGCAGAAGAAACGTCGCGAGGCTAGAGCTAAGCTTTTGGCCTCAATCGGCGAATAATCTGTTCAGA
Source organism: Micrococcales bacterium (assembly GCA_947489235.1). Lineage (GTDB taxonomy): Bacteria > Actinomycetota > Actinomycetes > Actinomycetales > Microbacteriaceae > Rhodoluna. The sequence continues at coordinate 967 of CANLDE010000035.1, read as the reverse complement.
TTCTCTTAACTATCCCAGGCACGCTTTTAGGGCTGCCTCGGTTAGACTTTAGGCACTACGGCTCTTGCACATCGTGCCCGAAGCCCCAACAATCAAGCGTTGAAGTGACTATTCGTTTTGCGCTGAACAACGCCCTAAAGGACCCAGAGTAATGGCCCAAGTATCAAGAGATGACATCCGTAACGTAGCAATCGTGGCTCACGTTGACCATGGCAAGACCACACTGGTTGACGCCATGTTACGCCAGACCGGCTCTTTCGGAGATCACGCACACCTAGGCGAACGCCTAATGGACTCAGGGGACCTTGAGCGTGAAAAGGGTATTACCATCCTCGCTAAGAACACCGCTATTGCTTATAAGGGTGCTTCAGCTAATGGTAAAGAAATCACCATCAACGTAATTGACACCCCAGGTCACGCTGACTTCGGTGGCGAAGTTGAACGTGGTCTATCAATGGTTGATGGAGTTGTTCTTCTAGTTGATGCCTCTGAAGGTCCGCTGCCGCAGACACGTTTCGTTTTGCGTAAGGCACTAGAAGCGAACTTGACTGTAATTCTTCTTGTCAACAAGACTGACCGTCCAGATGCTCGTATCGATGAAGTTGTTGAAGAAACTCATGATCTACTTCTAGGCCTTGCATCAGATATTCACGAAGATGTTCCTGATCTTGACATTGACTCAATTCTTGAGCTTCCTGTTATTTATGCATCAGGTCGTGCAGGTCGCGCTAGCTTGAATAAGCCAAACGATGGTGAGATGCCAGACAGTGAAGATCTTGAACCACTATTTGCTGCAATCTTGAAGCACATCCCCGCTCCTACTTACGATGACGAAGCTCCTTTGCAAGCTCACGTTACAAACCTTGACGCTTAACCTTTCCTTGGTCGTCTAGCACTTCTACGTATCTTCAACGGAACTATCCGTAAGGGTCAGCAGGTTGCTTGGGTTCGTCAGGATGGCACAACT
>CANLDE010000034.1 GCA_947489235.1 Micrococcales bacterium | reverse complement strand
TTAGTGCCGATCTGAATTCGCTTGCTGATTGGAAGCGCGCATTTTTATCTTTAGCTAAAGATTTCATAACTACTGAATCAAGCGCACTAGAGATTGATGAGTTAATACTTGAAGGTAGCGGTGCGTTTTCGCTTACGTGTTGGTAGGCAACTGACACTGCAGTTTCTCCAGTGAAGGGGGGCTTGCCGGCGAGCATTTCATAAAGCAAAACACCAGTTGAATAAAGGTCTGTTCTTGAATCAACTGTTTCACCCTTAGCTTGTTCAGGGGAGAAGTATTGTGCTGTGCCAACAATGCCATTGGTGTGGGCAAGCGTTGCAGAGGAATCGCTTACTGCCCTAGCGATACCAAAGTCCATCACCTTAACTGCATTGGAGTTGGTAATCATCACATTCGCAGGCTTTATGTCTCTGTGAATAACACCGGCTGCATGAGAGAACCCTAGAGCTGTTAGAACACCGGTTGCGTAATAGATAGCCTCTTGCTGGGTCAGTTTTCTTTGACGAAGAATATCTCGAAGCACTTCACCTGTTACTAGTTCCATAACTATGTAAGGAAGATGACGTTCAACACCGTATTCATCAAGCGTTACCTCATCACCAGCGTCATATACTCGAACGATAGTTGGGTGAGCCATGCGGGCAGAGGCTTGGGCCTCTTGTCTAAAACGTATTTCGAAACTTGAGTCAGCAGCTAGATCTGATTTGAGGAGCTTAATGGCAACGGTTCTACCCAACCTGGTGTCAACACCGGAGTGAACCTCAGCCATGCCACCGCGGCCAATAAGTTCACCGAGTTCGTAGCGGCCAGCGATGATGCGCTTACTTTCGTTCATTCATCGCTCCAATCCTGATTAGCTAACTAGCCAAGTTTATCTTTGGTTGCTCTATGGAAACTTAGACTTACCTGCTAGTTGATACCCGTGTTTGGATCAACGATTTGCTGGTAGTAGTAGACAGTTATGGTGCTACCCACCTCAAGGGTTCCAAGAGGCGAAAGGTCATACACCTGAGAAATACGAGGATCATCGGCTGGCACTGAAGTTCCAGCCACCGGCTCAACAATCAGATCAAGATCACTAAGCCTTGGTACCACCAGTGAAACATCGAGACCCTCATAGTCACTGACTAAAACAACCACCGTATCTATTGTTTCTGTTGGGGTAGGAGTCGGGGTTGGTGTCGGAGTTTCAGTGTTTGTGTTGGTTGGCGCAGGACTAGGGTCAACTGGAGTTTTAGGTGCGATTAACCCTGCCCAGACGATAACGGCGATAGTGCTTAGCAGGATGAGAATTACAGAAATCCACGGCCAGATAGCTGGCACAGTTGCAGTTGGTTTTGTATCTGTGTTAATAACGGTGGTCTCATCGCTTACCGGTTCAACGCCTGGGGGCACAACTGTGTTGATAGGAATGTGTGCTGGCGTATCTGCAACTAGAGCTTCTGCTCTGGCTGCTAGTTCAAGAGCAGAGCGCGGTCTTAGATCTGGTTTCTTGGCAAGGCAATCCATAACCAGCCTTACCAACCTTGGATCAATGCCTTCAGGCAAAGCTGGTGGCACATCATTTATCTGAGCCATAGCAATAGCCATCTGGGTATCACCCTTGAAAGGTCTTCTGCCTGCCAGTGCTTCGTAGGCAACAATTCCTAGAGAGTAAATATCTCCCGCTGCTGTAGCAGCCTTACCGGTTGCTTGTTCTGGTGCTAGATACTGAACAGTTCCCATCACCTGACCGGTTTGAGTTAGTGCAACCTGATTGGCAACTCTGGCAATACCAAAGTCAGTGATCTTTACTTGACCATCGGGAGTGATAAGTAAGTTACCTGGCTTTACATCTCTGTGCACTAAGCCTTCTCGGTGAGCAGCATCTAGAGCAAGAGCTGTCTGAGCAATGATTGAAATCACTTGCTTCTCAGGAAGAGTTTTCTCTCTTTCAAGAATTGAGGAGAGAGCTTCACCTGGAACTAATTCCATAACCAGGAATGCACTGCCCTCGTCTTCACCGTAGTCATAAACATTTGCAATTCCGTCATGGTTGATCATGGCCGCATGCTTCGCTTCTGTTCTAAAGCGATCAACAAAATCAGGATCACCCATGTATTGCTGCTTCAATATCTTGATTGCAACTTGACGGAGAATCACTTCATCTTGTGCTTGCCAAACCTCACCCATACCACCGGTTGCGATTCGTTTTATTAGTCGGTATCTATCCCCGTAAAGTTTTCCCTCTTCTGGCTTCATTTGTTCAACACCGCCTCCATGACTTTCTTGGCAATAGGTGCAGCAAGAGTGTTACCTCTACCAGACTGACCTTTGCCCCCACCATCTTCAATAACAACTGCCACCGCTACCTGTGGATTATCAGCAGGTGCAAAGCCAGTAAACCAGAGCGTATACGGATCTTTCACACCATTTTCAGCAGTGCCTGTCTTACCAGCTACCTCAACCCCCGGAATACGAGCATTAGAACTAACACCAGAGGAAACAGCAGAGATCATCATCTGTTTGATTCGTTCGGCTGTGCTTGTTGTAACTGAGCGTCTAAGTTCAGTCGGTGTACCTTCTTCAAGCAGAGTCAAGTTAGAAGTGAAGATCTGGTCTACTAGGTAAGGCTTCATCTCTATACCTGCATTAGCAATAGCTGCAGAGACCATAGCCATTTGCAGTGGACTCACGCGAACATCAAATTGCCCAAATGCGGTTAGACCTGTCTGAGCGTCATCAAGATTCTCAGGGTAAACACTCGGGGTTACCTTCAAAGGAATTGAAAGCTCATCACCAAATCCAAAAGCTTTAGCTTGCTTAGCAATTGCCTCCTGACCCAGAGCAATTCCTAATTGAGCGAAAGGTACATTGCAAGAAAGTTTTAGAGCGGTTGCAATAGATACAGTTTTTGCTCCACCACATTTACCTTCACCAGAGTTAGTGATTGCTGTTTTGGTACCAGGCAGAATAAACGAGCTTGGGTTAGGCAGTTTACTTTGTGGTGTGTATTCACCTGCTTCAAAAGCAGCTGCAGCCACAATGAGTTTGAATACCGAACCAGGCGCATAAAGATTGCCACCGATAGCTCTATTAATCAGAGGAGAGTTTTTATCGGTTAGCAACTTTTTGTAATTTGTCGATGCATCGGCTGTGTTGTGAGTGGAGAGTAGGTTTGCATCAAATCCTGATTTAGAAACAAGAGCAAGTATTCGACCGGTTGAAGGCTCAATTGCTACAACAGCACCCTTCATTTCTCCCAGAGCATCCCAAGCAACTTTCTGCACATCTTCATCAATGGTTAGTTCAACTGATGCACCTGAAACAGGATTACCAGAGAGCAATGCATTTAGTGATTCAAAGAAAGCCGCAGAGTTATCTCCACGCAGTGAACTATCCAGTGCATTCTCCAAACCAGTTCTACCTTGGAACAGAGAGTAGAAACCAGTTATCGCACTGTATTGCTCACCAGTGTATTTGCGCAGGTAGCGGTAGGCATTTGAAGTCTTTACAGATTCTGCGATCGGCTTGTTATTAACCAAGATTGCACCACGCTGAGTTTTATAACCGTCATAGACAGCTCTTTGATTACGCGAATCATTATTGAGTGACTCAGCATTAACCACCTGCATGGCACTGGCCGCAACGAAGAGCGACAGGAACATCAGCAGAATGAAATTGGCTACGCGTTTGATCTCGGGAGTCATTCACTCACCGTCCCAGGCTTAGGCAGGGTATCTGAGAGTCGAAGCAGCAAAGCAATGATTATCCAGTTGGCAACCAGCGATGAACCACCGGCAGCCAGAAGAGGAGTGGTAAGACCAGTTAGTGGAACAACCCTCAGCACACCACCGATAACAATGAAGCACTGCAATGCAATAACAAAACCCAAACCAACAGCTAGTAACTTACTGAAATCATCTGCGTGAGCATTAGCGATACGAAGCGCTCTAGCAACTAGAACCATGTATAGCGATAGCAGTGCAAAGAAACCAACCAGACCAAGTTCTTCACCGATAGCAGAGATGATGAAGTCGCTTTCAGCTAGTGGCACTATTGAAGGTAATCCTCCACCCAAACCGGTGCCAAATAATCCACCATGCGCTAAGCCAAACATTGATTGCACTAGTTGATATGAACCACCGATTGCTCCATAGTTCAAATCACTTAGCGGATCTAGCCAAGCCGATACTCGATCACCAACATAGTTCATAAGTCTTGATGCGATTAGTGCACCGGCTACGAACATAACCAAACCAACTAGAACATAGAATGCTCTGCCGGTAGCAACATATAGAAGAACAAGGAACAAACCAAAATACAAAAGAGATGTTCCAAGATCTCTCTGCAAAACCAATACACCTAAACTGGCAAGCCAGATAAAGACAATCGGACCTAGTTCTCTGGCCGGAGGAATTCTTATGCCGAGTACTTTTCTACCAACTACAGCAAGAGCTTCACGCCTAGAGGTTAGATAGCCCGCAAAGAAAACAATGAAAGCAATCTTTGCAAGTTCACCAGGTTGAAAACTTATTGGGCCTATTCGAACTGATAGGTGCGCACCACTGGTTGGATTACCAATTACAGGTAGCAAAGGCAGAATCAACAAGACGATACCTAGAGCCATTGCCGAGTAAATGTATTTTCTAAATGACAAATGTGAGCGCACCAACCAGAGAACAGCTGCTGCCAACACTATGGCGATAACAGTCCAAATCACTTGCCGTTCCCCTACGGTGCGATCTGGATCATCAAGTGCCTTGACTAGGTCTAGTCGGTAAATCATCGTGATACCTAGAGAGTTCAGTAGGAAACCTATTGGCAAAATGATTGGGTCTGCATCGCTTGCTTTAAATCTAAGGACTAGGTGAAACACGCTAGCTGCTAGAACAGGTAATGCCCAAATAAACCAAGCGTCTTCTCTAAGGATTTGTATTGTTGCTAACTGCACCTGGGAAAGCTCGAAAGCAAACAACCCAAAGCCAAAAAGCAGCATCAATAGTTCTAGGTTTCTTTTCTTTGGCATAACCCTAAACAGGCCAGTAGCTTTAGCCATTCTTAGAACTCTCTAGAATCTTTTCTAGCTTTGCTTGGGCATCAGCAAGCGAGTCTGCTGAAATGCTTTTCAAAAGTAGTTCTTGTTGGAAGTCAGGAAGTTCGGATAGCTTGATCTCTGATTCCTGATAGAGCTTTGAGAAACCAAAGCCACCAAAGCTTTCCTTTATCCCCTGGTAGATAACGACATTTCCATTCTCAACACCTAAGTAATAACGCGTCTGAATGTATGAATAGATTCCCCACATCGCAGCACCTGATAACAACGCGAGCGCTAAGAAGAATGCAATACCTCGCATGCGCCATGAACGAACCTTGCCACCGAACTCACCGATGGCCTTGGCTAAAGCTGGATCGTTTACTGAATAGAAAGACTCTTTCCTGCCAGCATCTCTCATTGCCTCAAGCCAGCGCATCGGGCTAAACATTTCTAGAATTCTTCCAGCACTATTTGGTTTGATAACCACTTCGTTGGCAGCAGAACCAAGCCAGGTAACTGGCTGTGCAATCTCCGCTCCATCGTCAGCTTCACGGACCTCTAGAAGTAATACAGTTACGTTATCTGGAGCACCATATTCTTTTGCTTCATCAATAAGAAGTTCTATCGCTTCATCAAGGTCAGCTAATTTCATGTTCTCTTCGATAAGCGGTGCTGGCACTACTCCACATAAACCATCTGAACAAAGTAATAACCTGTCACCAACTTTTACTTCTAGCTGATGGATATCAAATTCAGGTTCTTCAGAGGTGTCACCTAATACTCGAAGAATTACATTTCTTCTAGGGTGGTAGAGAGCCTCTTCCTCAGTAATCTTTCCTGAATCCACTAACTGCTGAACAAAGGTGTGATCTTTGGTCACCTGAATCATTTTGGAATCACGCAAGAGATAAACTCTTGAATCGCCGATGTGTGCGATGTTTGCAATCTCATTAGTGAACAGAACTGCGTCCATGGTTGTGCCCATGCCAGCTAGATAACTAAATTGATTTACTGTCTCTGAAAGATTTTGGTTAGCTTCCTTCATGGCTTCAAGCAGGGCACCCATCGCTTGATCACTATCTGGATAAACATCATCTGCCTTAGCAACATGCTGGGTAGCCATAGCAGAAGCAATGTCTCCACCAGCGTGACCACCCATACCGTCAGCTACAACATAAAGGTTGACACCGGCATATCCACTGTCTTGGTTACTGGCGCGTATTTTGCCTTTATCGCTTCGAGAAGAGCTGACAATTCTGATAGCCATAACTAACCTCTTAGCTCAAAGATTGTTTTGCCTATGCGAACCTGCATGTCTTGTTTGATGGCAACTGGTGCTCCGATGCGAGCACCATCAACATATGTTCCGTTAGTTGAATTCAGATCTTGAAGCAGCCAACCATCATCTGTGCGCTGAAGTCTTGCGTGTTGAGAAGAGGCGTAGTCATCTTCTATAACAAACTCATTATTCGGAGCTCGCCCAATACGAATCTCTTTTCTATCCAGCACAAGCTCTAGCCCCTGCAAAGGCCCATCGATAACTACAAGAGTTGCTGGTGTTTCACTGATTGCAGAAACTATAGTTGCAGAACCTGGAGCAGCTGAGAAGTTTCCAACGCTGGTAATTCCTGTAGTAGGAGAAGAAACAGATGTTGGCAAGTTCTTTTCAACAACTTTAGATAGCACTCGCTCACTAAACAGATCAGCTCTGATGATCGAAATAATGCTGAGCACAAATAGCCACAGGATAATTAGGAATCCTGCTCTAACAATAAAGAGAGCTAGTTCACTCACGCTGACTCACCACCCTGATGCTTAGCGATGACTCTAAAGATGAATTCTGTGCGACCTGCTTTGATAACTGTGTCAGCCCCAATGTTTTGTGTTTTCACATTTAGTCCCGCAACAGTTGTGCCATTAGTTGAACCAAGATCTTCAACAGTTGCTGAGCTTCCATCCCAGTTGATTGCAAAGTGGGTTCTCGATAGTCCAGCATCATTTACTTGGATGTCTGCAGAAGTGTCTCTACCGATTGTTGTCTTAGCTTTAGCAAGCAGATAGCGCTTACCAGCAATGTCTATCGCTGGCACCCAAGAAACATTTGCTACCTGCTCAGCTTTACTACCACTGGCGGAAACGTTGATTTGGCCAACAGCAAGATTTGATGAAGAGGCAAGAGAGATAGCTAAAGCATCGGTTAGCTGGTAGCGCTGCTTCTTGGCATGTGAGGACACTTGTTTGGTTATTTCGGCAACTAAGTTATCGCCCAGGGAAGTCAGGCGAAGAAGATCTGGTTGGGAGAGTGACACCCTGAATTCGTTTGGAGCAAGAATACGGTCCTTACCAATCACGGCAGCGCTAACGTCCATCTTTGCCTTGATAGCAGCACTAATTTCAACTGGCTGCAATTGTGACTTGAATGCCTTAGAAAAGGCACCGTTAACAAAGGTTTCAAGGCGACGCTCAAAGTTCTCTATGATTCCCAAAACTTTTCCTTACTCGCTGTATAGCAAGTTTAAGCCGATAGGCGCAATAAAGGGGCTAGGAGCTGAATATCCAGCAATCTACTGGAGCATTTGTACTGGGGAGTCAGTTATTCATTCTGAGTTCGGAAGCTAGCCAACGCTTTGGCGGCGTTTACCTCTGGTGTGCTGATCTGTGTGAACTAGGTTGGCAGGCTCAGCGTTGCAGGCATCACATAAGAGAATCAAATCTCTGCAGCCTAGGAATAGGCAGTTACGGAATGTAGAGGTAGGTCCTTCACACTTCTCACACTTACCTATGGTTTTAGCATCAGGAGTGAAGTCAATGTTTAGGCGATCATCGAATACATAAAGGGAGCCTTCCCATAGCGACTTGTCTCCCTGGGATTCTCCATAGCGAACGATGCCACCATCAATTTGATAGACCTCTTTGAAGCCGTTATCAATCATGATTGCGCTTAGGATTTCACAACGAACACCACCGGTGCAGTATGTGACTATCGCCTTGTCCTTTATATCGTCATACTTGCCGCTTTGAATTTCAGCTACAAAATCATGAGTTGTTTGAACATCAGGCACGATGGCGTTCTTGAACTTACCAATGGCAGCCTCAAAAGCGTTTCTGCCATCAAAGAAGACCACTTCATCGCCTCTTTCAGCCACTAATTGATCTACTGCAGCAGGCTTTAGGTGTTTTCCACCATTAACAATGCCTTTTTCAGTTACCTGGATGGCATCAGGAGCATCGAAGGCTACGAGCTCGCTTCTAACTCTCACCTTTAGGCGAGGGAAGTCATTGCCATTACCCATTGACCACTTGAAATCTATTTTTCTGAAACCGGTGTACTGTTTGGTGGTTTTTACATACTTTTTCAGAGCAGACATGTCGCCACCCAGTGTTCCATTGATTCCATGCTTAGAAATCAGGATTCTGCCCTTTAGCCCTAGGCTTTCGCAGAGGTTCTGCTGCCATAGCTTTACGGCCTCCGGATCTGAGATCGGAGTGAAGCCGTAGTAAAGGATGATTTTTTGTAATTCCACTCTCCTTAGTTTAGGGATATCAAGAGGACCTCAACAGCCCTAGAATTACTCACATGACTGACATTAAAGGAATCAACACCAAGGGCTTTGACCACAGCGTTCGCCCACAAGACGACCTTTTCCGCCACACCAACGGTGATTGGCTGAAGAACGAGGACATTCCAGCCGATCAGGCTGTTCATGGCTCCTTCTATAAACTTCGTGACGACTCAGAGGATGCTGTTAAAGCAATCCTTGAAGAAGCTCAAGCGAACTCAAAGCCAGGTGTTAGTCAACAGATTGGCGACATGTATGCATCATTCCTAGATGAAGCAAGAGCTAACGAATTAGGTGCAGCACCTATCAAAGCTGACCTAGCAAGAATTTCAGCATCAGACTTCGCTGGCATAACTCACCTAATGGGTGAACTAGAGCGCGGAGTTGTTGGTGGAATCTTTGGAATGTATGTCAACAATGATCCAGGTAACCCAGAGCGTTACCTAGTGAACATGTACCAAGGTGGACTAGGGCTTCCTGATGAGTCTTACTACCACGATGAGAAGTACGCAGCATATAGAGATGCATACGTACCTTATGTCTCAAACATGTTGCAGCATGCAGGCTGGTCAGCAGCTGACGCTGATAAAGATGCTCACACCATCATGAAATTTGAAACAGAACTGTCAAAGCTGCACTGGAATGTTGTTGAGACTCGTGATGCAGAAAAGACCTACAACCTAATTTCATTCGAGCACCTAAAGAAGATGACTCCAACTTTTGATTGGGATGCTTACCTCAAGGGTATGCAACTTGATTCAAAGATTCTTTTTGAGAGCGTTGTTATGACTCCTTCATTCTTTGAAGGCCTGGACTCTGTATACAACGAGGGAAACCTAGATGCAGTAAAGCTTTGGCTACAGTGGCAAGTTATTAACTCAACCGCTCCTTACCTGAGCGATGACTTTGTTAACACTCGCTTTGATTTCTATGGCAAGACTCTAACCGGTCAGCCAGAAATGCGTGCACGCTGGAAGCGCGGAGTTCAGATTGTTGAAGGAGCACTTGGTGAGGCAGTTGGAGAAATCTATGTTGCCAAGCACTTCCCTCCTCAGGCTAAAGAGCGAATGGATGTTCTTGTTCACTGGTTGATCGAGGCATACCGTGAGAGCATCACAAACCTAACTTGGATGACTGAAGAGACTAAGAAGAAGGCTTTGATTAAGCTCTCTAAGTTCAACCCAAAGATTGGTTACCCAAGCAAGTGGAAAGACTACTCAGCTCTAGTTATTGACCGCAATGATTTGGTCGGCAACGTCAACAGATCATCTGCTTGGCAACTTGCTAAAGAAGCAGCGAAGATTGGTGCTCCACTAGATCGCGAAGAGTGGCACATGACTCCTCAGACAGTTAACGCTTACTACAACCCAGGCTTCAACGAGATTGTTTTCCCTGCTGCAATTCTGCAGGCACCATTCTTTAGCTTGGATGCAGATGATGCTGTTAACTTCGGTGGAATCGGTGGCGTTATCGGTCACGAGATCGGTCACGGTTTTGATGACCAGGGTTCAAAGTATGACGGAGACGGTGCACTTATTTCTTGGTGGACTGATGAAGACAGAGCAGCTTTTGAAGAACTAACCAAAATGCTTATCGCTCAGTATGACGAACTCACTCCTGAAGGTTTGAGTGAAGAATACAAAGTTAACGGCGCACTTACTATTGGTGAGAACATTGGAGACCTTGGTGGAATCACAATTGCTTACAAGGCATATCTAATGAGCCTTGAAGGCAAAGAGCCTCCAGTAATTGATGGTCTAACTGGTGCACAAAGATTCTTCATGTCATGGGGTCTAATTTGGAGAGGTAAGTCAAGAGAAGCGATTGCTATTCAGCGACTAGCTACTGACCCTCACTCACCAAGTGAATTCCGTTGTAACCAGGTTGCAAGTAACTTCGATTCTTTCTACGAGGCATTTGATGTCACTGAGAATGATGCAATGTGGCTCGAGCCTGACAAACGTGTTTCAATATGGTAAGAATCTTTTCTAGTTGAAACTCTGGTACCGCCTTTTGTGGGCGCATTTAAGTTGGCGTTGGCGTAGCAAGCTAAGTGTTGGTCAAGCAAGTAGTCGCACTTTCAGAGTTTGGCCTACAGATATAGACATCTTCTTACACATGAACAACGGTGTCTATCTCACGTTATTAGATCTAGCTCGCTTTGATTTAATGAAGAGAGCTAACACTTGGCAGCTCTTGAAGAAACAAAATGTGCATCCAGTTGTCGTGCAGGAGTCAATCACATTTAGAAAATCACTTACCCCTTGGTTAAAGTTTCAGATCGAAACTAAAATCCTTGGCTGGGATGACCAAGCATTCTTTGTGGGTCAACGCTTTGTAGTCAAAGGTGAGATTTACGCAGAGGCAGTTGTGAAACTTCGTTTCTTGAGAAGCCCTAAAGGAACACCAACACCTGACGAAATCAATTTGTTAGCAGGTGGTTGGTCAGCACCAGTTCCGCAACTTCCTGACTGGGTTGTGCAGTGGAATAAATCAGCAGCGTTACCTAAGGGCAAAGAGCCAGCACCATCAGACTGGACGAAGTAGCCTCTCAAAACCTTTAGTTGATGAAAGCTCACCTGAACCATCAACTAGCAAAGCCTCAAACGAATACTCAGCGCAGTGCTTCTTCGCTTGAGAGAGGCCCTGCTCTCCAGCTGCAAAGATGGCTGTTGCCCATACGCCAAGTTTTGCCTTTGGATTGGGTTCAACCAAAGCTAACGGCCGGTTAGCGCGCCTGTGATCTTGTGTGGTTTCAAAGCTTGTCATGAGTTCAGTTTGGTCTTTTAGTCTGGGATATTCCTGAACGGTTCCTGAATGTCGCCCACTAAGAGCAACATCTGGGATGATTGACTCGTTTACGAAACAAAGACGTTTGGCAGTGCAACAGCCCCCAGCCTGCCTGAAAGTGGAGTATTTTAGGTGCTTGAGAATCAGCGCGATGAAGTTGCTGCCGAGGCTATTGCTCTGGTTGAGAGCTGGCTCAAGGAATCTAAACGTAAGGGCTCTAGATCTCCTGCCGAGAAGCGTCTAGCCAAAATACTCAAGGATCCAAAGGGTTTGGATTGGACTCTAAAGTTCGTAGACCGAGTTATCAGACCAAGCGATCGAAAAGTCGCTGCTGTTGAATTATCAAAACTCTCAAAAGACCTTCCTAAGAGCCTGGGAGCTTTAGACCGTTTCGCTATCAGCCTCGGTGGCTTACTTGCTACCTCTTTCTCATTCATTGTCATTCCTATTGCTAAGTCAGTGCTTAGG
>CANLDE010000033.1 GCA_947489235.1 Micrococcales bacterium | reverse complement strand
TTCTAGTTATGGCAGGAATTGGTTTGTTCTATGTTGAGTGGATTTATGGCTCGGTTGCATGAGCAAGTTAGATGAGCTAAACAGTTGGCACTCAGATTGGAGTGAGCTAAAGGCTGTCGTCTATGGTCTTGGGGTCAGTGGATTTTCTGTCGCCGACACCTTGAACGAACTAGGTGCTCAGGTTTTAGTCATTGCAGATAAAGCCGAAGCAGAAGTAGTAGATATTTTGGATGTGCTGGGAGTAGAACATCTAATCGGTAAAGATTCAACAAATGTACAAGAGCGGTTTGCAGCATTTACACCAGATGTTTTAATCACATCTCCTGGCATAAGACCAGATAATTCACTTATTGTGCAAGCCAGAGCTGCAGGCATTCAGGTATGGACAGATATAGATCTTGCTTGGCGAGTTCGAGATAAAGCAGGTGTTGCATCTCAATGGATTTGTATAACTGGAACTAACGGTAAAACCACTGTCACCCAGCTAGTTGAGAAGATGCTAGTTACAGCAGGAATCAAAGCAGCTGCCTGCGGCAATATCGGTGTTCCTATTCTTGATGTTGTTCGCGACCCTGCTGGCTTTGAAGTGTTAGTGGTTGAACTCAGTAGCTTCCAGTTGGAATACATAAACAGCATTGAACCAATGGCAAGCGTTGTACTAAACCTTGCTGAGGATCACCTTGACTGGCACGGCTCTATGAACCAGTACGGTCTTGCCAAAGGAAAGATTTATAACAACACCAAGATTTGCTGCGTCTATAACGCAGGGGATAAGACCACATCAGAATTACTACAGGCCGCTGTAAATACAGATTCCGCTCAAGCAGTTGGCTTCACAGTCAACACTCCTGCACCTAATGAAATTGGTTGGGTTGAAGATATTCTGGTTGATCGTGCCTTTGTAGATGACCCATCCGTTGCTCTAGAGCTGGCATCACTTTCAGATTTGAATAGCTCAATTGTTCTAAGCCCGCACCTGATGTCAAACATCGCTGCCGCTGCAAGCTTGGCTAGAGCTGTTGGAGTGCAACCAAGTGAGATTGCAATCGCGCTGCAGCAATTCGAACTAGATGCCCACAGGATTCAGTTGGTTTTAGCCAAAGATGGAATTAGTTGGGTTGATGATTCAAAAGCAACTAACCCGCACGCAGCAGCTGCTGCGCTAGCTTCTTTTGATTCAGTTGTTTGGGTGGTTGGTGGACTGCTAAAAGGTGTAGACATTTCCGATTTGGTTTCAAGATACGCATTCAAAGTTAGAGCAGCGATTGTTATCGGGTTAGACAGAGCACCAGTGCTGGACGCTTTCGCAAAATTAGCTCCAAGCACACAAGTATTTGAAATAACTTCTGAACCAGGCGAAATCATGAATGAAGTTGTGCTAATTGCTAAGGATGTAGCGCGCGAAGGGGATACCGTCCTACTTGCTCCGGCAGCTGCGTCTATGGATCAGTTCAAGGATTACGCCCAACGTGGAGAGTTTTTTGCAACAGCTGTAAAAAGGGAAGTATAAGAGATGGCAAGACCGAGCACCCAAAGAAGAGCACCAGAATCAAGAAAGCCCGCCGCTTCATCAAGCGGTGCTGGTATGGCTATAGCTCGGTTCCTGAGACACCCTATTCAATCTTCTATTCGTGCCTTCGACAGTTACTTCTTGCACCAATCAAACCTCTTCTATAGATTCGTGATGCTGATTCTGCTTATGCTCGGCTGCGGTTTAGTTATGGTACTAAGTGCCTCAAACGTTCTCTCAGTGAAGGCAACTGGAGATCCATTTGCAGAATTCAAATCTCAAGTATTTTTCGCCATCTTAGGATTAGCAGCCATGCTTTTCATCTCAAAGCGTTCGGTAGAACAGATCCAAGGATTCGCTACAGTGTTCTTTTGGATCACAGTTGGTATGCAGCTACTAGTTAGAGTGCCAGGTATTGGTGTTTCTGTTGGTGGAAATACCAACTGGATCAATTTAGGGTTCGTGCAGCTTCAACCTTCTGAGTTCTTGAAGATAGGTGTAATCCTCTTCCTCGCATCACTATTGAGTGCAAATCTTGATTATCTCTGGGATTTTCAAACGGTAGCCAAACCTGTCCTTATCTATGGCTTCGGTTCTGCAGGTCTAGTACTTTTCCTGTCTGGTGACCTAGGCACTGCAGCTGTAATGGCCTCGTTCATTCTGGTGCTGCTTTACCTCATCGGTATGCCAGCTAATCGGTTAATGATTTTTGTTGGATTAATTGGCGTCGCCGCCATCGCTGCGGCAGCTGCTAGCCCTAACCGATTGAATCGAATCCTTTCATTTTTCAATCGCTGTGATTCAAATATTGAAGGTGCTAACTGGCAGGTATGCCATGGCGAATGGGCTTTAGCTTCAGGTGGCCTTTTTGGAACAGGTTTAGGTGAATCAAAAATGAAGTGGGGTTGGATTCCTGAAGTGGAAAACGACTTTATCTTCTCCATCGTCGGCGAGGAAGTTGGACTAATTGGGGCAGTTGTAGTTCTAATTCTCTTCTTCTTGCTGGCTCGTTATATGAGACAGATCTCAATTAACTCATCCACATCTTTTGGAGCTATTGCAGTAACTGGAATCATGCTGTGGATACTAGTTCAAGCGCTGATCAATATCGCTGTGGTGCTTCACCTTTTCCCTGTTCTAGGAGTTCCATTGCCGCTGTTTTCAAAGGGCGGATCTTCGATGCTTGCAGTTCTTATGGCACTAGGAGTTGTTTTAGCGGTTGAAAGAGATCAGTCAAAGGCTCCTAGGAGAGTTGGCAGGCGATGACAAACTATCTACTTGCTGGCGGTGGCACAGCAGGACATGTGAATCCACTTTTATCTCTTGCTGATGAAATCATGAGCCAACCAAGTCAACATAAGGTTTGGGCTTTAGGTACTAGTGAAGGTTTGGAATCAAGACTGGTTTCAGAACGCGGTTACGAACTTCTAATAGTTCCTAGATTGCCGATGCCTAGGAAACTAAATTCTTATCTTTTGAAGTTTCCTTTACTTTTTGCCAACGCGGTTAAACTAGTGAAGAAATACATCGTTGAAAACAAAATCGATGTAGTAGTTGGTTTTGGCGGTTATGCAAGTGCACCAGCGTACCGAGCCGCAAAGGAACTAAATATTCCATACGTAATCCACGAGGCAAATGTGTTACCTGGCTATGCCAACCGAGTTGGAGCGAAGGGAGCTGCCGAGGTCGGGGTTACCTTCAGTCAAACTGTTTTGCCAAACTCAACAGTTGTTGGCATGCCACTTCGTAAAGAAGTTTTAGAAATAATCAAGACAGATATGACTTTTGAAGCAAATACTTTTTTCGGTTTGGACTCTAAGCTCACCACGCTTTTAGTGACAGGCGGATCTCTCGGAGCAAAACGCATAAATGAAACCATTACCGAATCCCGAGCATTACTCGAGGCTGCAGGTATTCAAGTTATTCACATAGTTGGCCCTAGAGCAGAATTAGATGATGTTCACGAAGGTGGATACCATCGCATCAGTTATTGCGATCGAATGGATCTGGCCCTGGCAGCAGCCGATTTTGCTGTAGCCAGATCAGGTGCTGCAACTGTTAGTGAGTTTGCTGCAGTTGGGCTTCCAGCTGTATTTGTGCCTTACCCAGTTGGTAATGGGGAGCAGAAACTAAATGCTCAAGAGCTAGTAACAGCAGGCGGAGCCCTAGTTGTTGAAGATGCTCAATTCAACTCGGAATACGTGAGATCTGTTCTGATTCCTTTGGTTAGTAATGCCAAGTTAGTTAAGCAAATGCAGTCAAAGGCCATAAACGTAGGCGTTCAAGATGGGGCCAAACGCCTGTTGGCTCTAGTAAATGGCGTGTTGTAAGCCTGTGGCTAGCTAGCTGAACTTAGTCTTAAACAAATCTTTAGGAAAACATGACCATCAAACCCGACTATAGCCAGAGCGTCCCAGAGAACTTAGGGCATGTGCACTTTATTGGCATTGGCGGTTCCGGCATGAGTGGAATTGCTCGCTTGCTTATTCAATCGGGACACAAGGTCACCGGTAGTGATGTTAGAGATTCTGGAAACATTGCTGAACTTAGAAAACTAGGCGCTCACATTTCAATCGGCCACGATGCTAACAATCTTGGCGATGCCAACACTGTTGTGGTCACATCAGCGCTGTGGCCAACAAACCCAGAGTATGTATTAGCTCAGGAGAAACATCTTCCGATTCTGCACCGATCTCAAGCATTGAAGTATCTAACAACAAACAAGAAACTTATTTCAATTGCAGGTGCCCACGGCAAGACAACTAGCACCGGTATGGTTGTTACTGCTTTGAGAGTGTTGGATAAAGATCCAAGCTTTGTCAACGGGGGAGTAATTGCCGAATATGGTTCATCCGCTGCTGCTGGCAAGTCAGATTTGTTTGTGATTGAAGCTGACGAATCAGATGGCTCATTTCTGCACTATAAAACTGCTATTGCACTTATAACCAACGTTGACCCTGATCATCTAGACCATTACGGTTCTCTGGAAAACTTTGAGAAGGAGTTTGCCAAGTTTGCCAATGGTGCATCAGATTTTGTCGCCATAAGTTCAGATGATCCAGGGGCAGTTAGAGTCACTAAGTTAATCAGCGGCAGAAAAGTCATTACTTTTGGTGAAAATGAAACTGCTGATGTCCGTCTAATAAAAATTGACGCTACAGGCGCACAGGTAAGTTTTGATTTGCAATACGCAGATGCTATCTATTCAGCCACGCTAAGAGTTCCAGGTAAGCACAACGCCATCAACGCAGCCGGTGCTTTTGCAGTTCTTGTTGGACTGGCTATTGATGCGCAAGGCGCACTTGATGCGATTGCTACTTTCGGTGGCACAGAACGTCGGTTTGAACTTCATGGCGAGCAAAGAGGTGTGAAGGTTTACGATGACTTCGCGCATCATCCAACCGAGGTAACAGCTGCGCTCAGTGCTGCCAGAGCAGTTGTTGGCAGTGGAAGACTGATCACGGTGTTTCAACCGCACCTGTATAGCCGAACCAGATTGTTTGCTAAAGAATTTGCGCAGGCTCTTGAAATCAGCGATCTAGTAGTTGTTTTAGATATCTACGCAGCAAGAGAAGATCCTGAGCCTGGAGTGACCGGTGCAATTATTGCCGATGCTTTTGTAGATCAAACAAGAATGCATTACGTTCCACTCTGGGATGATGTTCCTAGCGCTGTAGCAGCCATAGCTCAAGCGGGTGACTTTGTTATCACTATGGGTTGTGGCGATGTCTATCGACAGGTGCCAGGGATTCTCAAGGCACTAGGAGCCTAGTAATTGCAACCTCCAAAGAGTCGCTTCAACCATGCAAAGCCGGGAGTAAAACCTAAAGCTAAGTTGAGTAAAGCAAAGGTTGTCTTACCTAAGCCTCAAAAGAATCGTGGAATTAGAGAAAGCCTCAAGGGCAATCGACAAACGGTGTCAGCGCGAAGAGCGCGATTCAAAGAAGCTAGAAGATTCACCAAAGAATCTCAGGTTAAGAAGATCTTTATACGCTCGTTATTGGCTGCACTGGTTGCACTAATCCTGTTGGTATTGGCAACTATGTTCACACCCATCATGGCAATCAACAAAATAAGTGTGACCGGCACTGAAAAAGTTTCTGAGAAGCAGATTCAAGCCACACTCAAGAAATACATTGGCACTCCACTACCTATGATCAATGGCTCCAGTGTTGCCAATGACTTAGCTAAGTTCAAACTCATTGAGAGCATTTCTCTGGTTAGCAAACCACCATATGAATTACAGGTGCGAATAGTTGAACGCACACCTATCTCTGTAGTTGTTCAAGATGGAGTCGGTTTCTTGTATGACCCATCTGGTGTGAGAGTGGGGGTAGCCTCAGGGGGTGAGAAACTCCCAACGATAATCATCACTGGGGATCCAAAATCATCTAAGAACTATAAGCAAGCGATAGATGTTCTGCTGTCGTTACCTAGCACCTTGTTAGATCGTGTGGCCTACATTCAGGCAAGGACCAGGGATAACGTAACCATGCAACTTCGAGGCAACGCTGTGCAAACAATCATTTGGGGAGACTCAACACAGTCAGCTCTGAAATCTAGAGTCTTGAAAGTTCTGCTATTCAAAACCCCAGCGAGAATTCCAGCAACGTTTGATGTTTCTTCGCCACTAACCCCAAGTGTCATCAGATAGCACGTTCCTAGACACACCTAAGGATTAGCAGGGCTTTAGGGTCTTTACGGTTTAGTTTTTTGGCGCAGATGCATTTGTTGTGAATGCTTAACCTTCAAGTTGAGGTTTAGGGTTTATCAAATGCAGGACTTATCGAAGGAAGAGCATGTCTGAAGCAGTTCTGAACAATTTCTTGGCCGTCATCAAGGTAGTTGGTGTTGGTGGAGCAGGCGGTAACGCTGTCAACCAGATGATTGAGAAGCAACTCCGTGGAGTTGAGTTCATCGCAATCAACACTGATGGCCAGGACCTTCTAAAGTCTGAAGCACACGTCAAGCTCGAGATCGGTAGCTCAAGTGCGAGAAGCCTTGGCGCTGGTGCAGATCCAGAAGTTGGTCGTCGTGCTGCTGAAGATCACGTTGAAGAAATTGCAGAAGTACTTCGTGGGGCTGACATGGTGTTTGTCGCAGCCGGTGAAGGTGGTGGAACTGGAACAGGTGCCGCACCTGTGGTAGCTCGTATTGCTAAAGAATCTGGTGCACTAACCGTTGGTGTTGTGAGCCGTCCATTTGATTTTGAAGGACGTCGTCGTGCAGAAAATGCGCAAGCAGGTATCGAAGCTCTTAGAGCAGAGGTCGATGCACTGATTATTGTGCCGAACCAAAAACTTATTGAGCTAAACGACACTGAGCTAACATTTGTGAACGCATTCAGCATGGCAGATGAAATTCTTCGTGCAGGTGTCCAGGGAATCTCAGACTTGATTGTTGAAACAGGTTTAGTGAACTTGGACTTCGCAGACGTGAAGGCAGTAATGCAAGGTGCCGGCACTGCGCTTATGGGTATTGGTACCGCTAAGGGCGAAGACCGCGCTATGCGAGCTGCTGAGCAAGCGATCAACCACCCACTACTTGAGAACAGCATCGACAATGCTCGTGGTGTTCTAATTCAATTCTCAGCAGCATCAAATATGAAGTTGGCTGAAATCAATGACGCCTCTAGATTGATTCAAGAAATTGTTCACCCAGGAGCAAACATTTACTTCGGTAGCTCTATCAACGACGCTATGGGTGATGAGATTCGCGTGACAGTAATTGCTGCAGGATTCGATGAACAACCAGCCAGACCTCCAGTAAGACCTAGTTCATTCTCAGGATCTAACTCAGGTCCAATTGCAATAGTTCCAGAAAGCACCTATCAGCCAGTTAGCCAGCCTGAAGAGGAAGCAGTGACAAATGTTCCTTCATGGTTTGGAACTGCACCTATCGCAGCTGTTGAACCAGAGGTCGAGGAAGTGCCTCAGAAGACAAGAGAGTTCGAGTTCGAAGTCAAGCGAACTGAATCAGGGTTTGATGACGGCATGGATATTCCTGATTTCATAAAGTAACAACTTGCAATCCAACCTGGCAGAAAGACTTCAATCAATTCAGCAAAGAATTGATGGTGCTGCTAAGGCTGCCAGTCGATCTAGATCTGAAATTGAATTAGTAATCGTCACAAAAAACCATGGCTTCGAACTTGCCTTAGAGCTACTAGCACTAGGTGAAAACCAATTCGGGGAAAACCGTGATCAAGAAGCCTCCGCTAAGGCTGCCCAAGTTTCCCAAAGTCTCGCTCCAGGCGAGCTTTCCCCAACCTGGCACTTTGTCGGTCAGCTTCAGACCAATAAGGTGAAGTCCATGCTCACCTACAGTTCTGTCTTGCATTCTTTGGATCGGCTATCGCTACTAAAGGAACTTGAAAAACAGCTGGTCAAGACACCAGAGGCAACCTTGGGTGCCTTTATTGAACTCAACCTCACCGATGACCCGAATCGTGGGGGAATAGAGCCCAAGAACCTACTCGAATTCGCCGAGCAGGTGCTCAAGGTGAGCCAAATAAGACTTCTAGGGGTCATGGGGGTAGCTGGCCTAGGGGTCGAGCCAGCGGTCGATTTCGCAACAATTTTGAACTCAAGTGAAAAACTACAGAGCATCTCAGCATCCTCAAAATACATCTCTGCAGGCATGTCGGGAGACTTTGAAACGGCCATTGGTTTTGGTGCGACACACTTGCGAATAGGCACAGCAATTACGGGAAACCGTTAGTTTTTGGGCTTAATCTATTGATGTCGGGGTTTAGTTTAAGGAGACATCGTGTCTGGTTTTACCCAAGGTCTTAAGAATTTCCTCATGCCTGGATCAGAGCGACAAGCTCCCGTCTCAGAGGCTCGCAGCTCATCAACTTCTCGTGTAAAACCTCCTCGTCCTTCAAGAAAAGGAAATGAAGTTTCTAGCATTGAAACTGTCTCACCGACCTCTTACGCTGATGCCGGAATTATCGCGGAAATTCTTAGAGAAGGCGTTCCAGTAATTGTGAACGTTCATAACCTAAGTGATACCGACACTAGAAGACTTGTCGACTTCATGGCTGGCCTAAAGGCAGGTCTAATGGGCGAATCCAAGCGCGTATCAGAATCTGTTTACCTATTGGCTCCGTACGGTGTTGAGATTGATGCAGACGCTGATGATGTTCTCGAAGCTGAGGGTGACCGCCTCATCGTTCGTCCTTAGTTTTAGGGAATCTACTTGTCTCAAATTGCAGCAATCCTTATTTGGCTTCTAGACATTTTTAGAATTGTCTTACTGGCACGAATAATCCTGGATTGGGTTCGCGCCATGAATCCTTCATTTAGACCTAAAGGGATTTTTCTTATCCTTGCAGAACTGGCTTATACCCTTACAGATTGGGCTATAAAGCCTCTATCTAAGCTAATTAAGCCAATCAAGGTTGGTGGCGGTTACCTAGATTTATCAATAATTGCCCTATTCGTAGTGCTGATAATTTTAGACAGGCTGTTACAAACCCTTCTCTAGATTCTTCAGGGTAAGGTAGCCTTAACTTTTGACCGATTACCACAAGACTTGTGGCCGATAAGAATAGGGAGATTTCGATGCCGTTGACTCCAGAAGATGTCGTAAATAAGAGATTTCAGCCGACCAAATTCCGCGAAGGCTACGATCAAGACGAGGTCGATGACTTCCTAGACGAAGTTGTTCTTGAAATGCGTCGCATTACTCAAGAAAATGAAGACCTTAGACAGCGCTTGCTAGCAGCTGATGGTCGATTGACAGAACTTCAGCGCAGTGGAGCAACACTTGTCCAGCAAGTAAACACTGCAGAAGCTTCTATCCCTGAGTCAACAACTCCAAATGATGCATTCCCTCAGGCTGCAGCTGACATGAGTTCTTTCGAATCCAACAACACCAACAACCTTCTTCAGCTTGCTCGTAAGTTGCACGAAGAGCATGTTCGTGAAGGTCTAGAAAAGCGTGATGCCCTCGTAGCCGAAGGTCACGCAACCGCAGCTCGAATCGTTCGTGAGGCAGAAGCTCAGCACAAGGCAGATATGTCAAGACTCGAGCAGGAGAAGGCCCTTGCTGAAAACGACCTTCAGACACTTAGAAACTTCGAGCGCGACTACAGGTCCAAGCTCAAGTCATACATTGAAGGTCAGCTAAGCGATCTTGAGGCAGCTAATTCATCTGCACCTAAGACTCCTACCGGTCAAACTCAAATTGCCAACCAAACTTTTCAAATCTGATTTAGTTGACTAAAGAAAAAGCATTCAATAAATCAACCCTGATATTTCTGGGGGTAGCCATTTTGGTTATCGCCTTCGATCAACTCACCAAAGCACTTGCCCTATCAAATCTAGAACTATATAAACCCGTTCCAGTTATAGGTGAGATTTTACATTTCACCTTGGCCCTTAACGATCGGGCAGCTTTTTCTTTAGGTGGTGCAAGTACTTGGGTTTTCACTTTGATTTCATCGGTGGTAGCCCTTGGGTTGATTTGGTTTGGTCCTAAGTTCAAGACCAGGGGATGGCTTATTCTCGGCGGACTGGCTTTAGGTGGAGTGTGTGGAAACCTTATTGATCGACTTTTCAGAGAACCAGGTTTTCCCAACGGGCACGTGGTTGATTTCATCCAAATCCCATTCAATTTCCCAATTTTTAATATCGCCGACAGTGCTATCTGTATTGCAGCGTTTTTGATTGCACTACGAATCATCCGCGGACAAAAGTTCGGTGGCTCTAAGTGACACAAGAGAAGTTGGTTCAGGTTACCGAAGGCTTAGATGGAACTAGAGCGGATGCAGGGGTTGCAAAGCTACTCGGCATGAGCAGATCGTCGGTGGCGGCAATTATTGAACAAGGGCTGGTCCAACAAAACGATTTGGTTATTGGTAAATCAGATTCTTTAGTTGCAGATGCCTGGCTTCGAATTACTCTGCCAAAACCAAAAGCTCCACTAGAGCTTGTAGCGCAAAACGTTGAAGGACTCAAAGTTGTTTATCAAGATCACGACATAGTGGTGGTGGACAAACCTGCTGGTGTGGCAGCTCATCCTTCGGTTGGTTGGGATGGACCAAGTGTAGGCGGTGCGCTTTTGGCACTAGGCATAGAAATGTCAACAAGCGGAGTTGCTGAACGTCAGGGAATTGTTTCTAGGTTAGATGTTGGTACCAGTGGGCTAATGGTTCTTACCAAAACTGAGATTGCCTATAGCCGCATGAAGCAGGCATTTAGAGATCGAGTAGTGGATAAGACATATCACTCTCTAGTCCAAGGTCATCCAGACCCTAGCGCTGGAACCATTGATACTCCGATCGCAAGACATCTAAAGCATGAATACAAGTTCGCGGTATCTCTAGATGGCAAGCCATCTGTGACTCACTACAAAACTCTTGAGGCATTTGCTGCCGCATCGCTTTTAGAAATAGAGCTGGAAACCGGTAGGACTCATCAGATTAGAGTTCACTTCTCAGCCTTCAAGCACCCTTTGGTAGGAGATAGCCTTTACGGCTGCGACTCAAAACTAGCGCTCAGGTTAGGGATGGAACGCCAGTGGCTACATGCCATGAAACTTGGTTTTATCCACCCAACCAAAGGTGAATACGTGAGCTTCGAGAGTTCATACCCTCAAGACCTAACCCACGCTCTGGAAGTCCTACGCACCAGTTAGCATCGGGCGGAGAGCCTGAAATAAGATGGCCAATAGCCAAGTTAGGCTATTTTCCCAGCCAATAAAAAGTAAGTAAGCAATGACTTCAAGTAGCGATAACTTTGTGCACCTGCATGTGCACACGGATTACTCCATGCTTGATGGGGCCGCCAAGATCGATGAACTACTTACTAAAGCCGTTGATTTTGAAATGCCAGCAATTGCTATCACCGATCATGGCAATAACTTTGGTGCCTATGAGTTTTGGCAAAAAGCTACCAAAAAAGGCATCAAGCCAATTATTGGTATTGAAGCATATCTAGCTCCTGGTTCAAGACTTGATAAATCTAGAACCTATTGGGCTGATGGTGGCGACGATGACTTATCTAAAGGTGCCTATTCGCACCTAACCATGCTCTCAACCGATAACGACAGCATGATGAATCTTTTCAAGCTAAGTTCTTATGCCTGGCTCGAAGGCTATTACTTCCAACCGAGAATGGACAGAGAACTTCTAGCAAAATACTCCAAAGGAATAATCGCTACTTCTGGTTGTGCCGGTGGAGAAGTGCAAACCAGATTGCGTCTAGGGCAATACAAAGAAGCGTTAGAAACGGCTGCTGAGTTTAGAGATATTTTTGGTAAAGAAAACTACTTCATTGAGATCATGGATCATGGAGCAAGTGTCGAACGAAGATCTTTCGACGAACTGATTAAGCTCTCTA
>CANLDE010000032.1 GCA_947489235.1 Micrococcales bacterium | reverse complement strand
GCTTGGGTAACCTTGAACTATGAAACCCTTTCAAATCTCTAAAGAAGTTGCAGCTGCCTTAGATGCCGGCAAACCAGTGGTTGCCCTTGAATCAACAATCATCTCGCACGGTTTACCAAGACCACAGAACCTTGCTGCTGCCATTGAGTTTGAGAGCATTCTTAGAGAGCAGGGAGTAACACCAGCAACTATTGCGATCCTTGATGGCATTCCGCAGATTGGTTTGGATGAGCGAGGCGTTGACCGCATTGCTAATGAAGATTTAGCTAAAGCCAGTGTTAGAGATATTCCTATTCTTGCTGCCCGTAAAGAAAGTGGTGCAACTACAGTTGCAGCTACCGCCCACCTAGCATCCCTTGCTGGTATTCGTGTCTTTGCTACCGGTGGTTTAGGTGGCGTGCACAGAGGAGCCAACACAACATTCGATGAGTCAGCTGATCTATCAACACTTGCAGTTACTCCTATCACTGTTGTTTGTGCTGGTGTGAAATCTGTTCTAGACATATCAGCAACACTGGAAAGACTTGAATCACTTTCAGTTCCTGTTATCGGTTGGCAGACAAAAGAGTTCCCAGCATTCTGGTTGAACAGATCTGGTTTACAGATTGACTGGTCACTTAATACAACAGATCAGATCGCTCAAGCAATGAAAGCTCAAGATGAGCTAGGTCACAACCAGGGAATCGTCATTGCTAACCCAATCCCATTGGAACTGCAGTGGGATCCAGCAGAACACGATCGTGTTCTGCAGATTGCATTCAAGGCAGCTGATGCCGCTGGTGTTCACGGTAAAGCTGTTACACCTTTCCTTCTTGGCTTCATTGTTGAAGAGTCAAAGGGTAGAAGCCTGGAGGTCAACCTTGACCTTGCTAGAAACAACGTCAAACTTGCCGGTCAAATCGCAACTTCTTGGTCGAAGGTCAATTAGTGGTTTACATCTTAGTCATCGGCGATGTGATAGATGACATCATCGTGGTTCCTAGTGGGCCAATAAGAGCTAACACAGACACCGATTCGAGTATCAGTCAGACCCTCGGTGGTTCTGCTAGCAACATCGCTTGCTGGGCAGCGAGCCTAGGAGCAGATGTGACTTTTTTTGGTTGCGTGAATTCTAAAGATGAGAAGCGAGTGCAAGAACAATTCGCTGAATATAAAGTGCAGGCAGCTTTGCAACTAAGCGATAAACCAACAGGATCACTGGTTGTTCTAGTTGAAGGTGAAAACAGAAGCATGCTCACTGATCGTGGAGCGAATAAAGAGTTGGACATTACAAAGTTGGTATGGCCATTTTTCAATACTGTCGACTACGTGTTCATCTCCGGTTACACATTCTTCGGCAGAGAGATGCTAGAAATCAAAGATTTGATTTATGAAGCTCAACAAGGTGGAGCTATGGTGCTAATTGATCCAGGCTCAGCTGGATACATCAAGGACTTTGGTTTGGAAAAATTCAAGGAAGCTATCTACTCCGCAGATGTATTGATTCCAAATAGTGAAGAGTTTGAATTACTCGGAACATCGCTAAGCCCAATAACGATTGTGAAAAAGGGTAGTGCTGGAGTTGATGTTTACGCCGAAGGAACTCTGATGAAATCTTACGAAGCAGAACAAGTTGAAGCAGTCGATCCAACAGGCGCAGGCGATGCTTTTTCAGGTGCTCTAGTTGCTTCTCTTGCTAATGGGAAAAACTTAGCGGAGGCAGTAGAAATAGCAATATCAACAGCTGCCAAAGCAGTTACTACTATTGGTGCCCGCCCTCAGCTTTGAATCTTTCAATAGCTTCATCGATTAGACGCTGAGCTTCATCTTTACCAGCCCACTTACCAACCTTGACCCACTTGCCTGGCTCTAGATCTTTGTAGTGAGTGAAGAAGTGCTCTAGTTCATCCTTAGTCTGCTGAGGAACATCGTTGATGTCCTGGATGTGAGCCCAACGCTTGTCTTTTACTGGAACACAAAGAACCTTCTCATCGATGCCACCATCATCTTCCATAGGCAATACACCTACTGGTCTAACCTCAACGATCACACCTGGGAATAGTGGGAATTCAAGAAGAACAAGTGCGTCTAATGGGTCTCCATCGCCACCTAGGGTGTTGTCAAAGTATCCGTAGTCAACTGGATAGACAAAAGGTGTGAAGAGTACGCGGTCCAGACGGACACGGCCTGACTCATGGTCAACCTCATATTTGTTGCGGCTTCCACGAGGAATCTCGATGATGGCGTCAATAGACATGCTTCTCCTAAATAGGCTAGATACTACAAGAATACCGAAAGGCGACAATGTCCGAGCGACCTAGGCTAAGCCCAGCCATGGCAGATATTCGCCGTGCTGTCCGGGATAGCTGGGATCTACTCAACCTATATAAAGGAAGCACAGTAGCCATCGCCTGCTCCGGAGGAGCAGACTCGTTAGCACTAGCCAGTGCTGCACTGTTTGAAGGCCAAAGAGCAGATGTGAAAGTCATTGCCTGCATTGTCAATCACAATCTTCAAGAAGGCTCTATGGAGGTTGCTCTAAGAACTAAAGGAGTTCTTACGGAGATGGGCTTTAGTGTTGTGGAGATTATGGATGTAGTTGTCCAACAGAACTCCTTAGGGATGGAAGCAGCTGCTAGAAAAGCTCGCTATGGAGCGCTTACGGAGTTTGCAGATAAACACAATGCAGCATTCACCATGCTTGGTCATACTCAAGACGATCAAGCAGAGACAGTCTTACTTGGTTTAGCTAGAGGATCAGGTGCTAAATCAATTGCCGGGATGTCAAAACTTTCGCCTGATGGAAAGTATCTTCGTCCATTGCTTGGAATTACAAGAAAAGAAACAGTTTCCTATTGCGAAGATCTAGGTCTCAACTATTGGTCTGACCCACAAAACCTAGATACTAAGTTCTCAAGAGTGAAGGCAAGACTAAAGGTCTTGCCTGTTCTTGAGGAAGAACTAGGTCCTGGCATTGCTCAAGCTTTATCTCGCACAGCTGAGATTCTTCAGGATGACATCAGTTATCTTGAAGCTCAAGCAGATGTTGCTTTTGGTGATGTGGCCAAGACCACAAGCAACTCAGTGATTATTGATACTGACCTCTTTGAAAAGCTACCTAAAGCCTTAGCAAATAGGGTGATTCACAAATCTCTTTCCCTTATGGGAGCAGAACCTGCCAAGGTTCAAATTGATGCTGTGATGGGGTTGGTTTCAAATTGGCATGGTCAAAAACCTTTGACCCTTCCCTCCGTTAGAGTAGAGCGAAAGGGCAAAGAGATTATTCTCGAAAGCACTAAAACTATGAAGCCAGGAGCATGCTAGGTGAACCTCGATAAGGTCCAAAAGGACATCACTAAGGTCTTAGTAACCGAAGAACAAATCGCAACCAGAATTGAAGAGCTAGCTCGCGAAATAGAAACCAAGTATGAAGGCAAAGATCTTCTTCTTGTTGGTGTACTAAAAGGCGCGGTCATGTTCATGGCTGATCTTTCAAGAGCAATTCAATTACCAGTAACCATGGACTGGATGGCAGTTTCCTCTTACGGTTCAGGAACCCAATCATCAGGAGTTGTTCGTATCCTCAAGGATCTAGATGCAGATGTTTTGGGCAGACACGTTCTTATTGTTGAAGACATCATCGACTCAGGTCTAACCCTGTCTTGGCTAATGAGCAACCTAACTGCTCGCGGAGCAGCATCGGTAGAAGTAGTTGCCTTACTTCGTAAGCCAGATGCTGCCAAGGTAGATGTTGATGTTGCCTGGGTTGGCTTTGACATCCCTAATGAGTTTGTTGTCGGTTATGGCCTTGATTATGCAGAGCACTACCGCACCCTCAAGGACGTAGGGGTCTTAGCCCCTGCTGTTTACAGCTAAAGATCATCCACCCCTCCTTGCGACTTGTCTAAAATAGTTGTATCCTGATGGGGACAAGATTACTTGTCACTACGAGGGGGAAACATTTTTGTTGCGTACACGTACTAGAAAATCACTTTTAAATCTTTTTATGAGCCTTTTAGGCATAACGTCGCTGGTCTTTCAATCACAGTTCCCAAAGACGATGACATTGAAGGAATCGATTTTCTATACTAAATAATCCTGGGAGGGAAAATGAAAAAAAATAGTGCTGTCGTAACAATGTCCGCCTTAGCTTTACTACTGCTGTCTTCTTGCACCTCAGCAAATCAGAATTCTTTGCCTGAAAAAAGTGGGAAGGAACCATTCACCATTCTTGCCACGGTAGAGGCTCCCGAAGCTGCGCTAGCGTTTATCGAGAAGGACCCAATCAACTACTTAGACCCAGAGTATGACCAAGTGGTCGTAGGTGCAGTCCAAGGGCAAATAACAAACGTCGAATACACAACGTTTGGCCTATCTGCCGGTGTTGATGAAACCGTTGAACTTGAGCTTGCAGTTAACATAATGACTGTCCGCGTTTCAGGTAGCACTTTCCAAGTCCAGAAAGAAATAAAGGTGGCAACGACTGGGGGTTATCTGTCTCCAGATGTTCCGGATGTTTACGGAAAACCAAGTGAAGATCTTGGAAGCGAAGGGGTAATCGAATATGAAAGCTTGGGTGGCGCAAAACCCCCAATCGTCGGAGAGACTGTAGTTCTATACCTTCAAAAGTCTTCAGGCGGATTCAAAAAGTTGGCCCCATATTCCGTAATTGGCGCATCTTTCGGTCGATTCACCCTAGATTCTGAATCGGGCAGGTTCAACAGAAAAATTGACACCGATGATCAGACTGATAGCTTTAGCAAAAATCAGCTAACTGGAAATCTCTTGAAAACTAAGTAACTTTCATTATCTGGGCCTGGGGTTGATTTGCTTAGGCACTAATTGATTATTCTCTCTGCGAACAAGGCAAATACAGGGGTATAACTGTCCCTTTTGGCTTGTAGCCTAGTACTTGGTCTTGTTGTATTAGGAAGGTAGGGGCTTAGCCTCTTATATGAAATCTCGCAAACTTTTTAGAGGTCCATTCTTTTGGATATTTGTTGCTCTTGCAGCGCTAACCATTGGCTTTAACTCAGTAAACACAACTGGGTTCACCAAGGTGGATACCTCTGTTGGACTTCAGTTCATTCAAAGTGGAACTGCTAAATCAGTTCTAGTTATTGAGAATGAACAACGTGTTGATGTTGTCCTAAACTCAGCCGATGTCAAATACGGTGACAAGATCCAGTTCTTCTATGTCACACCTCGTGGCGTTCAGGTTGCAACAGCAATCTCTGAGGCAACTATTGCTGAAGGATTCAACGATCAGGTAACCAGCACCCCTTGGTACCTATCACTTCTTTTCTCAATCCTTCCTTTCATTCTTATCTTTGGTTTGTTCTGGTTCCTAATGTCTAGCGCCCAGGGCGGCAATAGCAAGGTAATGCAGTTCGGTAAGTCAAGAGCAAAGCTTTACAACAAGGACATGCCTAAGGTGACCTTTGAAGATGTTGCTGGTGTTGATGAAGCAATTGAAGAACTACAAGAAATTAAGGAATTCCTAAAGGAACCACAAAAGTTCCAAGCCGTAGGAGCAAAGATTCCTAGAGGTGTATTGCTATACGGCCCTCCGGGAACCGGTAAGACACTTCTTGCTAAAGCAGTAGCGGGTGAAGCTGGTGTTCCATTCTTCACAATCTCAGGCTCTGACTTTGTTGAAATGTTTGTAGGTGTCGGTGCATCTCGTGTTCGTGATCTATTCGAGCAAGCAAAGGCAGCATCTCCTGCGATTATCTTCGTAGATGAAATCGATGCTGTTGGTCGTCAGCGTGGAGCTGGTGTTGGTGGCGGTAACGATGAGCGTGAGCAAACCCTGAACCAGTTGCTTGTTGAGATGGATGGTTTTGATTCAAAGACCAATGTTATTTTGATTGCAGCAACCAACCGTCCTGATGTTCTAGATCCAGCGCTATTGCGTCCTGGTCGTTTTGATCGTCAGATTGGAGTATCAGCTCCTGACCTTATTGGTCGTGAACAGATTCTGAAAGTACATGCCAAGGGTAAGCCGGTTGCAGCTGATGTTGATCTAGCAACTGTTGCTAGAAGAACTCCAGGCTTTACTGGTGCAGATCTTGCAAACGTTTTGAACGAAGCAGCTTTGCTAACGGCTCGTTTGGGTGAGAAGCAGATTACTAATTCAACTTTGGATGAATCTATCGACCGTGTTATCGGTGGGCCTGCTAAGAAGACTCGTTTGATGATGGACTCAGAGAGATTGAATACTGCATATCACGAAGCAGGTCACGCACTTGTGGCAGCTTCTATGAATAACAGCGATCCTGTTTCTAAGGTAACTATCTTGCCTAGAGGTAGAGCTCTTGGATACACCATGGTCTTGCCTCTAGAAGATCGTTACTCAGTTACTCGTAACCAACTACTAGATCAGATTGCTTATGCAATGGGTGGTCGCGTTGCTGAAGAAGTTGTCTTTGGTGATCCAACTACTGGTGCATCTAATGACTTCGAGAAAGCTACCACTATTGCTAAGGCAATGGTTATGCAATATGGAATGTCTAGCTTGGTTGGTTCTGTTGCTTATGGCACAGCTGGTGAAGTATTCATTGGTAGAGACATGGCCAGCACCAAGGAATACAGCGATGTCACTGCCCAAAACATTGATAAAGAGATCAGAGCTATCCTTGACGCTGCTCACGATGAGGCTTATAAAGCAATCAATCTAAACCGTAAGGTCTTAGATTCGATGGCTAAAGAGCTTATGGAAAGAGAAACTCTTAACGCTGAAGAGATCGCAGTTATCTTCAAGAACGTGAAGAAACTTCCTAAGCGTCCACAGTGGCTATCTAAGAAGACCAGACCAAAGCCTAAGCAGGGTCCTATCGCTATCCCGACCAAGGGTTCAACTGCTTCTAAGAATGCCGCTTCAAAGAAAGCTGCAGCAACTAAGAAGCCAGCTGCGAAGAAAACAGCTAAAGCTAAAAAGGCCTAAGCATGGTTGACGCCGAACGAATCAAAGCAGCTGTTGTTGAGTTGATTTCGGCTATCGGTGAAGACCCTAACCGTGAAGAGCTAAAGGCAACTCCACAAAAGTTTGCTGATGCATACAGCGGTTTCTTTGCAGGCATTGGAGTCGATCCTTTAGAAGCTCTTCGCGATACTTTTCCAGCCGAGCACAACGATGTTGTGATTCTTAAGGACATTGAGTTAGTAAGTATCTGTGAGCATCACCTTTTACCTTTCACAGGTGTAGCTCACATTGCCTACTTACCTTCCGATCGAGTAATTGGTTTAGGAAGGTTGCCTAAGTTAGTTGAAATTCTCTCTGCTAGACCACAACTACAAGAAAACCTAACTGCTCAGATTGCTGATGCTTTAGAACAAGGTTTAGGAACCAGGGGAGTTGTTGTTGTAATTGAAGCAAGACATCACTGTGTTGCATCTCGTGGAGCTAGACAACCTGAAGCCAACACAGTGACCATGGCTACTCGTGGTGAATACAGTGAGCCTGCTGCCCGATCTGAAGTGATGGCTCTAATCGCAAAATGAAATACAACCCAACTGCCCCTAAAGTAAGACCGCTAGTGATGGGTGTGCTGAATGTCACCCCAGATAGTTTTAGCGATGGCAATCAATTCCTTGCTCTTCAAGCAGCTTTAGATCATGCCAAGTTATTGCAGATAAGTGGAGCAGACATCATTGATGTGGGTGGAGAGTCAACTAGACCAGGTGCTATTCGCATATCTGTTGAAGAAGAACAGGAAAGAGTCTTACCTGTTATCGCCAAGATTGTTGATACTGAATTAGGTTGTGCTATTTCTGTTGACACCATGAACTCTGAAACAGCTCTTGCTGCCGTATTACTAGGAGCAACCATAATCAATGATGTTTCAGGTGGTTTAGCTGATGAGAATATGTTCAAGGTTGCAGCTGAAACAAAAGCGACAATTATCATCTCGCATTGGCGAGGTCATGCCAATGTGATGGACACCATGAACTCATATCAGAATGTGGCGCTTGAGGTCGCTAACGAACTTCAGAAACGAGTCAATGAAGCTATTGCAGCCGGTGTTGATAGATCCAAGATTGTGGTTGATCCAGGTCTTGGCTTTGCTAAAGACATGAAGCAGAACTGGCAACTAGTGGCCAGACTCGATGAATTAGAAAAGCTTGGTTTACCAATACTTGTAGGAGCTTCTCGTAAGAGGTTCATCGCAGGTGCTCTAGATGAGCAAGAGCCCAACTCTGTCTCTCACGAGCGAAGAGATGTTGCTACAGCTGTGCTAACTGCTCTATTGATGCAACGTAAATTATGGGGTGTCAGAGTCCACAACGTGCTTGCTACAACCGATGCCATAAGCATTGTGGGGGCTTTACATGAAGGTGAAGCAGATAAGAAGTCTTCCTAGGGCAGAATTGACCTATGCAGCACAAGATAGCCATCACCGGACTTAGAGTCTTCGCACATCATGGGGTCTTTGACTTTGAAAGACAGAACGGTCAAGACTTCTATATAGATGCCGCTATCTGGGTTGATGGCGATAAAGCAGCCTTCACTGATGATTTGAATAACACAGCCCATTATGGAGATTTGGCTAAAGGGTTAGTGGAGCTCACTAAGAATGACCCCGTTGATCTTTTAGAGACATTGGCTCAGAGACTATTGGATTATGCATTGAACTTTGGCGGGGGCAAAGTACTAAAGGCCAAGATAACTGTTCATAAACCAGGTGCTCCTATCCCTTATGAGTTTGAAGATGTAAGCATCACAGTCAAGGCTAAGAAGCAAATCTAATGACAACTGCAGTTTTAGCTTTAGGTAGCAATCTAGGTAACCGACGTAATTGGCTGATCAAAGCACTATCGCTAATTGCAACAACTAAAGATGTTTATCTCACCGACATCTCGCCAATAGTTGAATCTAAGGCTTTGACTCTTGCTGGGGTTGATTCTTCAAAACCCAAGTTCTTGAATTGTGTTGCTGAAATAGAAACATCTCTAAAACCTGAAGAGTTACTTAGGCAGATGCAATCTATCGAATTAGAACTTGGACGTAAACGCAAAGAGCGCTGGGGTGATAGAAATATTGACATCGATATCATTACCTTTGGCAACACTAACTTCCGTTCACCTGAGCTTGTTATCCCTCACCCTGAAACTAAGAACAGATCTTTTGTGATTGTTCCTTGGTATCTAATGAATCAGAATGCAACTCTGCCTGGAGTTGGCAGAATAGAGAAGTTAGCAGAAGTCTTTGTAGATCAGGTGAAACTATATTGAAGCCAATCAGCCCACTCATGATTGCCCTGTGGGCAATAGCTTCTGCAGTTATAGGTTTTGGCTACAGCCAATGGGCGGTTAATAACGGCCTAGAGGTTCCGATCAGCACTCCAACTCTTGGCATATCAATTTCTGTCATTGCAATCGTTCTTCTAGTTATGGTTGTCCCGATTTGGAAATACAAGAGAAGCCTGACTAAGCCATCAGCTGTAAAACTAATCCCAGTAAATCCTTTCTATGCTGTTCGTGTCCTACTGCTAGCTAAGGCAGCAGCAATTACTTCTGCTGTTTTTCTAGGCTGGCACGCTGGAGTATTAGTCAAACAGTTCACCGCACCTGTAGTAGTAGCTGATGCAACAACTCTGAACATCAGTGCTGCTTCAACATCTGTGTTTTTACTTGTAGTTGCATTTGTAGTTGAGCAAATCTGCAAACTACCAAACGATAAGAACAAAGATGTCTAGTCGCCTAAACGTTGCTGTCATAGGTGCAGGCCCAGCCGGACTTGCAATCGCTAAGGCCATTTTTGATGCAGGTCATTCCTTGATGGCGATAGCAACAACAGATCCAGCTAGAGCAGAACAGGTTGCCACCGTCCTGCCTGGAGTCACTATTGCTCCTGTTATTGATGCCGTTCAGAATGTCGATTTAGTTATCTTCGCTATTCCAGGTAAAGAGATAGTGCCACTTGTTTCTGGTTTAGTAAAAACAGAGTCTTTATCGCGTGGTCAGCTAGTTGTGCACACTTCACCTGATTACGGTTATGAAGTTTTTGATGAGGCTTTATCACTAGGTGTTGTGCCGATGGCTATGCATCCTGCGATTAGGTTTACCGGAATAAGTTCAATAGATAGAACTCGTTTGATGGATAGCTACATCGCCGTTGATTCACCTAAAGCAGTTTTACCTGTTGTGCAAACACTTGCCATTGAATTAGGTGGGGAACCTGTGCATGTTCCTTTTGAAGCAAGAGCTAAATATGCAGAAGCAATTTCAGTGGCATCATCTTTCACTTCTCTTATTGTGGGTCAGGCAATAACCCTTCTTGAGGATGCGAACATTGATAAATCTAGAAGCATTCTCTCTGGAATTATGCGATCAGCACTTGAGGAATCTTTGCGCAGCGCTGTTGTTGAGATAGACCCTGCAGATCTATTAGAAGGCGACTCTGAGTGAAGTTAGTCGAGACTGTAGCTGCACTTGAGGTTGAGCTTGATGCTGCTAGGGCAGCGGGAAAGACAATCGTCTTGGTGCCAACGATGGGTGCTTTGCATGAAGGGCACCTATCTCTAATCGAGGAAGCTAACCAGATCGCTGATGCTTTCGTGGTGATAAGTATTTTTTTGAACCCCACCCAGTTCGGCAAAGGTGAAGATTTTGAGAGATATCCGAGGACTCTGGCAGCCGATATTGAGGTGCTGTCTAAACTTGCTCAAGCACCGGCTGTGCTGTTTACCCCACCGGTCGAAGAAGTTTATCCAGCAGGGCTAGATGCTCCTCTAAAGCCGCGTGCAGGGGCTCTAGGGTCTGTGTTTGAAGGGATTGCAAGGCCTGGGCACTTCGAAGGAATGCTCAATGTAGTCTCCTGGTTCTTTGAAGTTACTAAGCCAGAGGTGGCTGTGTTTGGGGCTAAAGATGCCCAGCAACTCTTCCTAATAAAGCGGATGATTCATAGGGAATTCAACGACTCAATTGTGATCATCGAGGCTAGGACAGTCCGCGAGGATGACTATTTAGCTAAGTCCAGTAGGAACAGATTCCTATCCCCTGAGGCAAGAGCGTATGCCCCTAATCTCTTTGCCAGCATGATTCAAGTCCAAGAAGAGATCACCGAAGGGGAACTGCCAACAGTTGCACTGGCTAAGGCTAGAACCATACTTGATAGGCCGCCGCTGGCTAAACTTGATTATCTAGCGCTAGTTGATAAGAGTACCTTTTCACCGATAAGCGATGAGTTTTCAGGCGAAGCCCAATTACTTGTTGCAGTTGTGGTGGATGGTGTTCGACTTATTGACAACATAACTTTCTATATTCAGGAGCCGGCATGACCGACGAGCAATTAGTAAACAATGAAGACGAACAGGATCTGCCCGAGCAGATTGCTATTCGTTTAGCTAAGCGTGAGCGCATCCTTGTAGCTGGCTCTGAAGCATATCCTGTTTCTTTAGCAATCACTCACACCATCGACCAGGTGAAGACCAAGTATCCAGATCTAGAAATTGATGTTGCAACAGGTGACAGGGTTGCCCTCGCTGGTCGAGTAATGTTCCAGAGAAACACTGGAAAGCTTTGCTTTGCTACTTTGCAAGCAGGAACAGGCTCTCGTATTCAGGTAATGCTTTCTTTGGACAAAGTGGGCGAAGAAAAACTTGAAGAATACAAAGAACTTGTTGACCTAGGTGATCACCTATTTGTTGAAGGTGAAGTAATTACCTCTAAGCGCGGAGAGCTATCTATTCTGGTTGACTCATGGGCAATGGCTGCTAAGACCATTCGTCCACTTCCTAACCTTCACAACGACCTAGGTGAAGAGTACCGAGTTCGCCACCGCTTCGTTGATTTGATTGTTCGTGACCGTGCTCGTGAAGTAGTTCAGATTAGATCTAAGGTTATGCAGTCTCTTCGTAATACCTTTACTAAAGATGACTTCATTGAAGTTGAAACACCAATGCTGCAAACCATTCACGGTGGAGCATCAGCAAGACCATTCAAGACTCACTCAAATGCTTTTGATACAGAGCTGTTCCTGCGTATTGCACCAGAACTATTTCT
>CANLDE010000031.1 GCA_947489235.1 Micrococcales bacterium | reverse complement strand
TGCCATGGCAAAGGTAAAGATCCAACCGACAGTTCCAGGGCTAACAGCAATCTGTTCAGCTTCGCCTTCGGCTTTAAGTATCAATGTATTGAAGTTCATGAGTTAACCTTAACCTGTGCAGCAGTTACCAAAGCAAATAGCCCAGCGTTATGGCAAGAGCCCTCAGCAAGAGGGCAAAAGACGCCTTGCCATAATCATCACAGCGAGCCTTTTGGTAGCCCTGTTTATCTCCTGGGCCATCTGGGCTAACCTCACAGCAAAGCACGATCCAACAGTCAAAACCACCTCATTTGAGGTCATAGACAAGACCAATACTTCTGTCAGCTTTGTGGTCACAAAGCCTGCCAATACCACCGCTATTTGTGCCATTCAGGCCCTCAAAGAGGATTATGGTGTTGTTGCTTACAAAGAAGTCATAATCCCAGCCTCAGGCTCTGAAGACGGCTCAATGACTGATGTTCCCGTCAAAGCAATGCTTAGAACCACTGAGTTAGCGGTCACAGGTCTAGTGGACCGCTGCTGGTTTGAATAGACTTAGATAAATACCTGCTCGGTCCCTGGACCGAGCTCTTTTCTTACTTTGGAGTAACTATGAATTCAAGCCCAACTTGGCTAACCCAAGAGGCCTATGACCGTTTACAGGCTGAGCTAGATAACCTCATCAACGTTGAGCGTGCTGCCATTTCAAAGAAGATCCAAGATGCTCGTGAAGAAGGCGACCTCAAGGAAAACGGTGGTTACCACGCAGCTAAAGACCAGCAGGGCATCATTGAAGCCCGTATTGCCAGACTTACCCAGATCCTCGCCAACTCCATTGTTGGAGAATCACAAGAAGCTAGTGACAGCGTAGCCCAAGGCATGGTTATCACCATTGAACTAAATGAAAAGAAGATGGAATTCTTACTAGGTTCAGCTGAAATGGCAGAGAACACAGACATGAGTGTTTACTCACCTGATAGCCCTATGGGATTGGCAATCATGGGAGCCAAGATCGGTGAATCCGTTTCATACACTGCACCTAATGGCAAGACTTTGACTGTGAAGATAGTTTCCGTGAATCACTTTGAAGGTTAGATTTTGCGCTGAAAATCAGATAGTCTTTTGATATGCAAGACTTCCATAACAACTGGGCAGTGCCAGTTCTTTACTTAGCCTTGTATTTTGCTTATAGATTCGTTGATAAAAGGTTCAATGGCTCAGATGAAGAGTGAGCTATATTACATATCATTCTTCAATCGAGACTGAGCCGAATACTTTATCTCATAACTCTGTTGAATCTTTCGCTTTCGGTTAGCCCCCATGAAGACAACTACAAATAAAACTGGTGTGACTATTGCATAAATCCAATTTATTATCAACTTATCTTCGCTAGAAAATTGGAAATACCAGAGGACTGTGACCGTCACTAAAGCCAACACGTAGCCTCCGAAAATCAGCCAATCCAAAAAAGTTTTCATTGCTCGCTTGCCCAATAGCTGAGGAATGAGCGTGAACAAAATTAATGAACCTAGAATCACTCCATAGTCATATCTGTCTGGGTTCAAGTTACCGGTTCCTAAACTTTTTTATTCCAGGACTCATCAGGGGTGGAATAGGATTTTTCTTGCCGGGCTTTGTGGCCACTCCATATTCTTTGATTCGTTTCCATGACTCTTTTAGAGCTTCACTAACGGCTAAATCCTGAAATGTGCCTCTTGCGAGCTCTTTTCCAAATTTTTTTCGAGTAAAACTAAGAGTCAGGTCAATACCCTTCTTCGCCGCTTTTCTCAAAGGCGCTGAGGCAACGCCTCCTCCTATCAATCCTGTCACCATGCCTATAGCCGTACCTTCAATTACGTAACTATTCCATTCCGCTCCGATGTAGCCTTTTTGATTTGCTTCTATGGATGATTCTATAAAACCGCCTAACCCTCCAAGTGCAATTCCAGCAACCAGACAGGCAACGGCGACACTCACGCACGCCAGAGCTCCAAGCGCAGCCCCTAGGACTGCAAGGCCGAAACCAAGCCAGCTCCACATACCGGTAAAGTCGCTTCCGTTTATAGGATCGTTCGGATACGTGTAACTGTTTTCGTTTCCGCCTTTGATTTGGTCTTTTGAGGTGAATTGGTTGGTTTCAGGGTTATAGACTCTGGCTCCCATGAGGATGAGTCCTGTGGTGTTGGTTGCTCTTTCTTGCTGTCCGTAGGAGCTGTAGTTGATGAGGTTGTTGTTGGTTTGACTGGTTTGTGGGTTACCAAACGAGTCATAAACACTCCACGCTCCAACAGAGTTGCTGTCTAGATCCAGGGTCGTGACTGTGTGTCCACGGATGTCTGTCAATTGCATTGAAGAGGTTCTAACAGTGCCTTTGAAGATATTCAAGGAAATCCCCCATAGTAGAAACGAACAATAAAAAAGACTCTACTGCCCACCACCGACAAAGTATCCCCTTTTGGCAACAATATCGAAGTTATTTAAATGATTCTTAATCTAAGCCCCCAAGCCAAGCTAGAAATGTTCGACATTTGGAATGTTCGTAATGCTTAGTCTTCTCTAGCTTCCATAATTCTAGGCTTTAGGCCAGCTTCTTTGAGAGCTTTGATAACTTCTAGTGTGTGTTCATGACCTGAGGTTTCAACTGAAAGATTTAGTTCAACCTCAGAGATCTTTAGGCCTAGACCGTGTCTGGTGTGTAGAACTTCAACTACGTTGGCATTAGCCTTGGCAATCACAGCAGCTGTCAAAGACAGCTGACCTGGACGGTCAGGAAGCATGACTGAGATAGTTGTGTAACGCTCAGCAGCTGCTAGACCGTGTCTGATCACTCTCTGTAGTAATAGTGGGTCCATGTTTCCACCAGAGAGAATAACTACTGTATTTCCCCTTAGTTTGAGTTTGCCAGCAAGTATTGCTGCAACACCAACAGCACCGGCAGGTTCAACAACCTGCTTAGACCTTTCAAGTAAGACAAGGATTGCTTGAGCTATTTCGTTTTCAGTTACAGTAACAACCTTGTCGATGTTCTTCTTGATTAGTTCAAAAGGAATACGACCTGGTCTTGAAACAGCAATGCCGTCAGCAATGGTTGGGGTGGTTGGGACTTCGGTTAACTTACCCTTTTTCAAAGATGTTACATAAGGTGCAGCATGTTCAGACTGAACACCATAAACCTTTACTTTTCTACCATTGGCTTTAGCCATAAGCTTTGCTACTTCTGCAACACCGGCCGCTAGCCCACCACCACCGATAGCAACAACAATGTTGTCAACCTCAGGTTGTTCTTGCATGATTTCAAGACCAACAGTTCCTTGACCAATGACAACATCGATGTGATCAAATGGTGGAATAAAGACTGCGTTCTTCTTTGCTGAATATTCTTTAGCTGCCTTTAGGCACTCAGCAAAGTTTTCACCGATTAGAACTACCTCTGCTCCGTAACCTTTAGTTGCTGAAACCTTAGGTAGAGATGCACCGATTGGCATAAAGATCTTTGCTTTGATTCCGAGTTCTCTGGCTGCTAGAGCAACACCTTGAGCATGGTTACCAGCACTAGCTGCAACTACTCCTCTTTTGCGTTCTGCTGAAGAGAGTTTAGACATGACGTTATAAGCACCGCGAACCTTATAGGCACCAGTTCTCTGCAAGTTCTCTGCCTTGAGTGTTACTAGACCACCTGTGATCTCACTTAAGTAACTACTTCTAAGTAGTGGAGTCTTTTTAGCAACAGCAGCAACGTTTAGCTGGGCTGTTTCAAAGTCTTCAAGAGTGGGGCTAACCACTGGTGTTTGATCAGGCATTTGTTCTCTCTTGCATGTTTATTCGATTTTAGAGGAGGTAAGCCCTGGACTACTCGGTCAATTAGACAGTGCCGAGCTGGGCTCAAGACACCTTTGTCGTCTAGAACTAGAGCCTACCTGAGGTTGCTTGCTTTATGCTTTCCTGTCTTTGAGGGGAATAATTGAAGAGAACTCAAAGATAGGTAAACCCATGGAATCCCTAAGCGCTAGGCAAGCCAAGCTATTGGCTTTGCATGCCTGTGGGCTGGATACTAGGCAGGATAAGAGCGTCCTAGATGTCATTAGCCGCTTTGGAATGTTACAGATCGACAGTGTCAATGTGTTCGAGAGAGCCCATTACATGCCACTGTTTAGCCGTCTAGGGGCTTATGACAAGAAAGAACTAGATTCTCTCACCGGAGGTAAGAATCCAACCCTGATTGAGTATTGGGCTCACCAAGCTAGCTTTATCAAGACTGAAGACTTTCCCCTCTTTGACTGGCGTATGCAGTGGTATCGAGATAGAGCCAGTCAAAAAGACAGCTTTGAGAAAGAGAACAAGAAACTTGTTTCCTGGATCAAAGCAGAACTAAAGACAAATGGCCCAATGACCTCTAGCCAGTTTGAACATGAAGAAAACAAGAGGCAGGGTTCCTGGTGGGGTTGGAGCAATGTTAAGAGAGCTTTAGAGCGAATGATCTTCCAAGGAGAACTTATTGCTGCTGGAAGGCAAAACTTCAGCAGAATCTACGCTCTACCTGAACAAGTAATTCCATCCAAGATTCTCAACAAAAGCATTGATCACATCAAAGCCCAAGAGCTTCTAATCTCTAATGCTTCAAGACTTATGGGTGTTGGCACCATAAAAGACATTGCCAATGTTTACTGTCAAAATACAATTGAAGTAAAGCCAATACTTGCTTCTCTTCTTGAACAAGGAGTAATCCAAGAAGTAAAAGTTGAGAACTGGAAAGATAAAGCCTTTATTCATAAAGACTTTATTGATTACAACTTCAAAGAGATAAAGCCTTCACTTACTACAGTGCTCTCCCCCTTTGACCCACTTACCTGGCAAAGAGAAAGAGCTCTAAGAATCTTTAACTTTGATTACCGTATAGAGATCTATACACCTGAACCAAAGAGAATCTACGGCTATTACAGCCTGCCAACACTACATAAAGACAACCTGGTAGCAAGAATAGATCTCAAGTCAGATAGACAAAACAAAACTCTCTTAGTTCAATCCGCTTGGCATGAGAAACATCTAACCTCTAAAGAAGTTGAAACATCAGCCAAAGCCATAACAAAGCATTTAGTTGATGTTAGAAAGTGGCAGGGATTAGCTGGTCTCGACGCAAAACCAAAAGGTAACCTGAAACTAGAACTTCCCACCAATAGCGCCTAGGCGTTCGATTCTCTTGTCCAGTGGTGGGTGGGTTGAGAATAGTCTCTCTGCAACTGAAGGCTTTACTGGATCGCTGATATACATGTGAGCCATTGATGAAGAAGCTTTTCTCATCGGACGACCATAGTCTCTTAGCTTTCCTAGAGCACCTTGCAGGCCTTCAGGGAATCTAGTGATTTCAGCACCTGAGGCATCAGCTAGATATTCTCTTTGCCTCGAAACGGCAGCACTAACAATAGGGCCGATTAGTGCTGAGATGATCCAGGCAACGATGCCAAAAGCAATTAGAACTATGGCTAGCTGGCCACTGTCCTTGCTTCTTGAGTTACCTGAGTAAAAAGCCATTCTTAGGAAGAAGTCAGCCAAGATACCAACAGCACTAACTAAACCAAAGACGATGGTTGAAACTCTAATGTCGTAGTTCTTGACGTGAGCCATCTCGTGAGCCATAACACCTTGAAGTTCATTGTCATCCATGATGGCAAGTAGTCCTGTTGTTGCTGCTACTACCGCGTGCTTAGGATCTCTTCCTGATGCAAAGGCATTAGGAGCTTCGTCTTTGATTAGATACACCTTAGGCATCGGCATGCCTTCAGAGATTGAAATGTTTTCAACTGTTCGCCAAAGTCTTGGGTTATCTGCTTTAGTTATTTCAATAGCACCAGATGCTGCAACAGCGAAAGCTCCAGCTGCGTAGTACTGAATGATCGCATACAGGGCAACAAAGCCAATAATCATAAAGGCTGAAGAACCATAGCCAGTTGCATAACCGGCATAGGTTGCTAGGCCTCCAATAAGGAGAACAAACAAGATGATTATGAAGACAGTGTTGCGCTTATTAGCAGCTATCGCTGAATAC
Organism: Micrococcales bacterium; assembly: GCA_947489235.1. Classification (GTDB taxonomy): domain Bacteria; phylum Actinomycetota; class Actinomycetes; order Actinomycetales; family Microbacteriaceae; genus Rhodoluna. The sequence goes on along the minus strand of CANLDE010000031.1, from coordinate 6,547 downwards.
ATTTAGTAATTCCTAAAAAAGGTTTTAGAACTTAACCTGAGGTGCGTTCTGAATGGTTGCTAGATCTGCAACTTCATAGAATACACGCTCAACAAATCCAAGACCCTTAGCAAAGAATGAGTTAGGCCATACCAGGATCTTGGTGTTTAGTTCACGAACTCCACCGTTATAGAAACGACGAGCAGACATAATCTTGTCTTCAGTGTCAGATAGCTCTGCCTGAAGAGACAGGAAGTTCTGGCTTGCCTGTAGAACTGGATACGCTTCTGCAACTGCGAATAGAGACTTCAATGCACCCTGCAGCATGTTCTCGGCTTCGGCTGCCTTAGCTGGGTCAGCAAGTGCTCCACCTGAAATGGTAGCTGCTCTTGCCTTAGTTACGTTCTCAAAAACTTGAGCTTCGTGCTTGGCATAACCCTTAACTGTTTCAATAAGGTTAGGAATTAGATCTGCTCTGCGCTTGAGCTGAACAGTGATATCGCTCCAAGCCTCATCAACACGAACGTTTAGACGAACCAAACTGTTTCGCATAGCGACAAACCAGATGCCACCAACCACTACAACACCTAAAACAACTAAAAGAACCGACAGAATTTCCATTACATCTCCTTTATAGGACCGCAGTAAGCGGTAATGGAATAAGCCTAGGGTTTAGAGGGCCTAATTGGGGCTAATCACAGTAATCTCTAAGCGAACTTACGGTGCCCCCAGTGGGACTCGAACCCACACTGGGACGATTTTAAGTCGTCTGCCTCTGCCATTGGGCTATGGGGGCGCACCTATTTAGTTCTTATTAAGCCTTAGGGCGTGAGGCCCAGGTCTCAAAGATCTGGCGAGGGTTCTCGGTAGCAGCAATAGAAACAATGTCACGCTTGAAGACAAAGTTAGATAACCAGCCCATGATTACTCTGTGCTTACGTTCAAACATAGGCATTGCTAGACCATGGTAAACACGGTGAGCACACCAAGCCAAGAAACCCTTTAGAACAATGTTTCCCGACTGGAACACACCGTTGTAAAGACCAAGACCAGCTACTGCTCCTGCGTTCTTGTGCTTGTATTCCAAGATGCCTTCGTTGCGAAGAGTTGAAACTAGGTTCTTAGCAAGCAGCTTGCCCTGACGAACCGCGTGCTGAGCGTTAGGAACACAGAAGCCACCAACACCGCCACCAGATAGATCTGGAACTGCTGCGACATCTCCTGCAGTCCAAGCGCCTTCTAGCGCTTGACCATCTTTGTTTACTTGAAGTGTTGGAAGAGCTGCAATTCTGCCGCGGTCATCTAGAGGAAGATCTGTGTTCTTTACAAAAGGTGATGCCATAACTCCGGCAGTCCAAACAATTACATCGCTCTCGAACTTCTCGCCGGTAGATAGTTCAACAACACCGTCAGCAGCTGAAACTAGCTGAGTGTTTAGGTGAACCTTTGCACCGCGACGATCAAGATCAGCAAGAACCCATTCAGAAGTCTTCTGAGAAACCTCAGGCATGATTCTGCCCATAGCTTCGATTAGGTGGAAGTGCACATCTTTGAATTCAATTGTTGGATAGTAGCGAATCAAGTAAGAAGCAAGGTTACGCATCTCAGCGAATACTTCAATACCAGCAAAGCCTCCACCAACAACTACGAAGGTAAGCATTCGCTGCCGAGCTGGACCTTCGGGCATGTTTACTGCCTTATCGAAGTTAGTCAAGATGTGGTTACGAATCTCGATTGCTTCTTCAACAGTCTTTAGACCAATAGCCTTATCGGCTACACCTGGAATAGGGAAAGTTCTTGAAACAGCACCGGCTGTCATAACAACGTGATCGTATGACTCTTTGATTTCACCAACAATAGGAAGAACGATTGTTGCTACCTTGTTGGCGTGATCAATGTCGGTCATGGTGCCATTGATGATTCTGGTCTTAGGTAGGTGTCTTCTGTGTGAGACAACTGTGTGTCTAGCTTCAATCGAACCTGCAACAACTTCAGGTAAGAATGGCTGGTAAGTCATGTATGGAAGTGGGTCAACTAAGGTGACCTCTGCCTCACCTTTACCTAGGAGTTTCTCTAGTTTGAATGCTGTGTAGAAACCGGCGTAACCGCCACCGATGATCAAGATTTTTTGCATGCTGGTATTTCCTAAGGTTTTTGTTTCTTTGGTGAGAGCAACTGTGCGCTCCTTTGATTTTACTGGGTTGAAACCTTACATCTGCACTTGTTAGCATCAATGCCGGCAGCTTCTAGCCCTAAATCCCCAATTAGGTTGAATCCTGGCCCTTTAGCCAGCGAATGTGCAGCTAGGGCATGCAAACACTTGACTCTAGTTGGCATTCCCCCAGCACTGATACCTGCAAGTTCCTCGACAAACTCGATAGCTTCACGTTCCTCTATATAAGCCTCGTGAGCAGCCAAATAGTTAGCTGCCAACTCTTTATCTTCAGCCAAACTATCCTGCAGGGTAACCATAAAGCCTTCAGCTTCTAGCCCACTAAGAGCAGCTGAGGTGGCAGGGTGAGTTAGGTAGTAAAAGGTAGGAAAAGGCTCACCGTGAGAAAGCCTCGGAGAAGTCTGAACAACCATAGGTTTCCCACAAACACACCGAGCTGCAATACCTAGAACATCTCGCATAGGTCGACCTAGTTGAGCCTGCATCTCTAAAAGATCTGCTTCAGTCGCTTGCGTTATTGGCATTAGTTGCTTGCTTGAGATTTGGTGTCGGAAACTGGTTGTTCTAAGCCTGCTCTAATGACCGATTGAACTAGGCCTTTGGCCCAGTCTTTCTTGGTGGTGCCAATAGTTTGTGAGAAGTCAGAGCTGTTCTTCTTTTGAGCCAGAAGTGCTCCAACTGTTCCACTGGTATCACTTAGGTTGAGGCCATCGGCATCTAGAACTAAGTAACTAATTTCACCAGGAACCACATAGAACAATCTGTCTCTAGCTTGAGCTCTGATATAAACAGGATCATCCCAGCGCTCTTTTTCTTCAGTGATGTTCTCTAGGTTCTTCTTAGCTTCATCTAACTTTGCCTGCAGTTGATTGATCTGAGTTTGCATTACAAAGTAATCGCCAACTCTAGGACCAACTGAGGAAACAGCAAAGACTAGTAAACCGATAGTTACAAAAGTAGAGGGAGTCCAAGAGAACCTGCTGGTTACTCTTTGTCTAACAGTGCCAATCTTTGTTTGAGCTGCTGCTCGAACATTGACCTTCCTGTTTGGACGACTCACCATTTTGTTCTAACTAAGCCTTGTAACGAGGGAACGCAGCTGCTCCTGGGTAGTAAGCAGCATCTTGTAGTTCTTCTTCAATACGAAGAAGCTGGTTGTATTTCGCAACTCTTTCGCTTCTTGCAGGAGCACCAGTCTTGATCTGCCCAGCGTTGGTAGCAACAGCTAGGTCTGCGATGAAGGTGTCTTCTGTCTCACCTGAACGGTGCGAGATGATTGCCTTCATACCTGATCTCTGAGCAAGCGCAACAGCATCTAGAGTTTCAGTAAGAGTTCCGATCTGGTTTACCTTTACCAAGATGGCGTTTCCTGCTAGTTCATCAATACCCTTCTGCAAACGAGCAGGGTTTGTTACATACAAGTCATCGCCAACAAGTTGAACCTTGTTACCCAAAGCAGCAGTAATCTTTGTCCAACCAGCCCAGTCATCTTCAGCTAGAGGATCTTCAATAGAAACTAGTGGGAAGTCAGCAACAAGAGATTCGTAGTAAGTAATCATTTCTTCACGAGTAAGTTGCTTACCTTCGAAGCTGTATCGCTCTGTCTTCTCGTCATAGAACTCTGTTGCAGCAACATCTAGAGCAAGACCGAAGTGCTTACCTAGAACATAACCTGAACCATTAATAGCTTCTGAGATAAGTTCTAGAGCTGCACGGTTAGTTGGTAGATCAGGAGCAAAGCCACCCTCATCGCCAAGACCAGTTGCTAGGTTCTTTGAGTTAAGTAGAGCCTTCAAAGAATGATAAACCTCAGTACCAGCACGAAGTGCTTCACTGAAGGAATCAAAACCAATTGGAACGATCATGAACTCCTGGATGTCAACACCATTGTCGGCGTGAGATCCACCGTTGATGATGTTCATCAGTGGAACAGGAAGTGTGTAAGCGTTAGGTCCGCCTAGGTAACGGTAAAGTGGCTGACCAGTTGACTCAGCTGCTGCACGAGCATTAGCCAGAGAAACACCAAGGATTGCGTTAGCCCCCAGGTTTGACTTAGTCGGAGTTCCATCCATACGAATAAGAGCAGCGTCAACCAGTCTCTGGTCTAGTGAATCAAAGTCAATAAGACCTGTCTCATCGTGACCAATCTGGTCAACAACAGCCTTGACAGCATCTAGAACACCTTTACCCATGTAACGCTTCTTATCACCATCACGAGATTCGTGAGCTTCAAAAGCACCAGTTGAAGCACCTGAAGGAACAGCTGCTCGACCAAATGAACCATCACTTAGTAAAACTTCAACCTCAATAGTTGGGTTACCTCTTGAGTCAAGAATCTCTCTTGCGCCGATTGCATCAATGATGGACATGGTTCTCCTAGATAGTTATTTGATTATGGCTATGAGCCTAAAAACACACCGTTGGGTTACTACAAGTTTACTTGCCTAAGTCCTTGAAGGTCAGTTCAGTGGCCCCACTCGACACCAAAGCAAACTGGCTAAAACCAGCCTCAAACATGCTATCTAGCAAAACATTGAGCTTCTTAGGCTTTATCTCTAAACGAACAGCCTTACCAGAGGCAATCAGTTGCTTCTGAAAAGCAACTGCCTTATTGATTACCTCTAGTGAACTATCTTCAAGAACAAGCACTACCCCCGATGTCTTACTCTGGGTTTCAACTAGCTCAACAACTCTTTCAAAGCCAATAGAGATACCAACAGCAGGAACATCGGTTCCTAACCATTTACCAACCATGCCGTCATAGCGACCACCTCCACCAATAGCAGAGCCAGTTCCTGGCATCTCTATCTCAAAGATGGTTCCGGTGTAATAACCCATACCTCTTACAAGAGTTGGATCAAAGCGAAGACGACCAGCAGATACTGCACTAAAGATAGGTGTTAGAAGTTCTGGAACAGTGGTGTCAGCTTTGGTCAACCAAGCCTGTGCCTTATCAGCTATCTCATCCCCTAGACGTTCTCTAAGTTCATTAACCACACCGGTAGCTTCAATCTTGTCTAGCTTGTCGATGGTAATCATAGCTGTTGATCTATCTTCTGCTTTAACTCCAAAGCCGTCTAGTAAAGAGGTAAGCAGTTCTCGATGATTGACTCTAATAACTGCCTTGTTTAGACCAAGTGCATCTAAAGCAGCAAGGGAAGCATTTAGTAGTTCAATCTCAGCAAGAACTGAGTCATCTCCGATGATGTCAATGTCACACTGAACGAACTGACGGTAACGACCCTTCTGTGGTCGCTCTGCTCTCCAGACTGGACCCATCTGAATAGCTTTGAAGACAGTAGGAAGTTCATTCCTATTAGTTGCATAGAACCTAGTCAACGGCACAGTTAGATCAAAACGTAGACCTAGGTCCGCTAGAGCATCAACGGAAGACATATCTTCCAGAGCACTATCTAGCTCAGCCCCTCTTTTCATAACCCTGTAGGCAAGCTTCTCGTTATCCCCACCCTGGCCTGAGGTCAATCTATCTAGGTTCTCTAAGGCAGGAGTCTCAACCTCTTGGAACCCAAAAGAAGAGTAAACACCCCTAATAACCCCTAAAACACTCTCCCGCTTAGCCTTCTCTAGAGGTAGGAAGTCCCTCATACCTCTAGGTGGGTTTATGTCTCTGGCCATGGGTCAAGTTTGGCAGATAACTTTAAGAACTAAGGGCAAAGTGAGTGTTGAAAATCAATGTCGCCTCTAACCTTTATTCTTGCTATGTGAACTCAATCGACTCCCAACCTCAGGCACAGCCACTCGTAAAGTGGGCCGGTGGGAAACGGCAACTTCAAGAGCGGATACTCTCGACATTCCCTTCATTTACAGGAACATACTTTGAGCCATTTCTCGGTGGGGCCGCAATCTTTTTTGCACTAAGCCCGAAGAAAGCCGTTTTGTCAGATGTGAACGAGGGCTTGGTAAACCTTTATAAGTGCGTCCAAGCCGATCACCTTGAAGTACTTGCAGAGTGCAAGAAGCTGGAAAGCAAATACAACAAGCTTGACCTGGATGGGCAATCAGAACTCTTCTACAAAATCCGCGAAGCTTATAACTCGAATGAACGCTCAGGAGTAAAGACTGCCGCACACTTCTTGCTTCTCAACAAAGCAGGCTTCAATGGGATTTATCGCGAGAACGCTTCGGGAGGTTTCAACGTCCCGTTTGGTAAGAGAAGCAACTTGGTACTTGCAACAGACTCGAACTTAGAGCAAGTAGCGAAGGTATTAAAGAAGTCAAAGATTTCACTCCAAGGATATGAAAGTGTCGAGAGTGCAGCTAAACCTGGCGACTTGGTTTACTTCGACCCTCCATATGTTCCCCTATCCATCACTTCAGCCTTTACAAGCTATTCAAAAGGCGGATTCGGTGAAATTCACCAAATAGAGCTGGCTA
>CANLDE010000030.1 GCA_947489235.1 Micrococcales bacterium | reverse complement strand
CAAACAAATTCCATCTTGCCTGTTTGAGCATCTTTAGCAATGTCAACAAGCACAGGTCCTGGGCGTCCAGTAGTTGCAATCAATACTGCAGCAGCTAATACACCTGGAATGTCTTGGGCATTGGTCACTAGGAATGAGTGCTTAGTAATAGGCATGGTGATACCAACGATGTCTGCCTCTTGGAAAGCATCGGTACCAATAGAAGTTGAGTTCACCTGACCGGTGATTGCAAGTAGTGGAACTGAGTCCATGTGTGCATCGGCGATAGCTGTTACTAGGTTGGTAGCACCTGGTCCACTTGTAGCGATACAAACTCCAAGCTTGCCTGAAGAAGAAGCATAACCTTCAGCTGCGTGACCGGCACCTTGTTCGTGACGAACAAGGATGTGTCTGATCTTTGTTGAATCCATTAGTGGATCGTAGGTAGGCAAGATTGCGCCTCCTGGTAAACCGAAGATGTCGGTTACACCAAGTAGCTCAAGACTTCTTACAATCGCTTGAGCACCTGTTAATGTTTCGCTAGCCATAATTCATCCTTGATAGGTAAAACCAAAACTCGTTTTATCCGGTGTAAGCACCCTCTGCTGCTGAATGCACCAGTTTTGAATACTTAGCCAAGACACCACGGGTATATCGGGGTTCTAAAGGAACCCATTGAGTCTTTCGGGCTGCCAACTCTTCCGGCTCAACTAGTAGTTCGAGCGTACGAGCTGCGATGTTAACTCTTATCAAGTCTGAATCGCGCACTAGAGCAATTGGACCGCCATCGGTCGCCTCTGGTGCAATGTGTCCGATACATAAGCCGGTTGTGCCGCCTGAGAATCGTCCGTCAGTCAAGAGTAATACATCTTTACCTAATCCGGCACCCTTGATAGCTGCTGTAATGGCTAGCATCTCACGCATACCAGGGCCACCCTTAGGGCCTTCATAGCGGATAACCACCACATCGCCCTTAGAGATCTTGCCGTCAGATAGCGCCTGCATAGCAGCCGCTTCCCTGTTAAAGACACGAGCAGGACCGGTAAAGTCCTCTAGATCAAATCCAGCTGTCTTCACAACAGCTCCTTCAGGAGCCATTGAACCCTTAAGGATTGAGATTCCTCCAGTCTTATGGATTGGGTTATTCAATGCTCTGATGATCTTGCCATCAGGGTCAGGTGGGTTAATTCCTTCTAGGTTCTCAGCAACAGTCTTACCTGTAACAGTAAGAGCATCACCGTGAATAAGACCAGCATCCAGAAGAGCCTTCATAACAACAGGAACTCCACCAACACGGTCAACATCTGCCATTACGTATCTACCGAAAGGCTTTAAATCTCCTAGGTGTGGAACCTTGTCTGCAATTCTGTTGAAGTCATCAAGAGTTAGATCTACTTCAGCTTCTTTAGCAATAGCTAGGAAGTGAAGAACAGCATTTGTTGAACCACCAAAAGCCATGGTCACAGCAATTGCATTCTCAAGCGCTTTCTTGGTAATGATATCTCTTGCAGTAATGCCCTTAGCAATTAGGTTTACAACGGCTTCACCTGAACGGTGAGCCCAAGCATCTCTTCTTCTATCTGCAGAAGGAGGTGATGCAGAACCAGGAAGGCTCATACCCATAGCTTCAGCTGCACAAGCCATTGTGTTAGCGGTATACATTCCACCACAGGCACCTTCACCAGGGCAGATAGCTCTTTCAATTCGATCAAGATCTTCAAGGCTCATAGTTCCTGCCTTGCAGGCACCAACAGCTTCAAAAGCATCGATGATGGTCACTTCTTTTTCAGTGCCATCAGATAACTTGACCCAACCTGGTGCAATAGTTCCTGCATACAAGAACACAGAGGCTAAATCTAAACGAGCAGCCGCCATCAACATACCTGGCAGTGACTTGTCACAACCAGCTAGCAATACTGAACCATCTAAACGCTCTGCCTGCATAACTGTTTCAACAGAGTCAGCAATAACTTCTCTAGAAACTAGAGAGAAGTGCATGCCCTCGTGGCCCATAGAGATTCCGTCAGAGACAGAAATAGTTCCAAATTCAAGTGGATAACCATGGGCTGCATGAACACCCATCTTGGCTGCATCGGCTAGGCGATCTAACGAAAGGTTGCAGGGGGTAACTTCATTCCAAGAGGAGGCAACACCAATTTGTGGCTTTTCCCAGTCCTCATCGCCCATACCCACTGCTCTAAGCATTCCGCGGGCAGCTGCACGTTCGATACCGTCTGTCACAACACGGCTTCTAGGCTTCATATCTCTAGTCATTTACTAAGTTTAGGCGAAATCACACACATATAAGAAGGGAGCGAAATCTTAGGTAGCCTAGGTATGTGCCAACACCTCAAGAAACCTTAGATAAGCAGAGCCTTGCTCGATATACTCAGGCTGCCATTGTCTCCAGCCGTGAGGTCATCCGCTCATACTCAACTTCCTTTGGGCTTGCCACCAACCTTTTAGCTAAACCAATCAGAACCCATGTTCAGAACATCTACGCATTAGTTCGAGTAGCAGATGAGATTGTTGATGGTGCAGCAGCCGGAGCTCTGGGACCTAATAGTCGTATTGAAGCAGGCTCTCAGCTAAATAACCTTGAGCAAGAAACCTATAAGGCAATGAACCTAGGTTTCAGCACCAATCTTGTAGTTCATGCCTTTGCAGTCACAGCAAGCCAAACTGGAATTACAAGAAAGATTGTTGAACCTTTCTTTTACTCAATGCGTTTAGATCTGCAAAAGACTAAGTACGACCAAAAGGCATTTGATGTCTATGTCTATGGCTCAGCAGAAGTAATTGGCCTTATGTGTTTGCAAGCTTTCATTCAAGAGAAGAACTTTGCTCCATCGGAACTTGAGACCCTAAAGAAAGGTGCTCAAGCTTTAGGAGCAGCTTTCCAGAAAGTCAACTTCCTAAGAGATCTAGCAGCAGACTTTGAACAATTAGGTAGAAGCTACTTCCCTGATGTGAACGTGAAGACCTTCAACGAAGAAACCAAGAAGAGACTTGTTGCAGATATCAACAACGACCTCGCCAACTCTGCAAAAACACTGCCACTACTTCATAAGAGTTCTAGAAGAGCAGTAGTTGCAGCACAGCTTCTATTCACAGCACTAAACAAAAAGATTGCTAGTACTCCAGCAGAGCAACTAATTCGTGCTCGCATCAGAGTCAGCGATGTTCATAAACTTTTCATCCTCGTCAAAGCAATGATCGGAGTAACACCTAAATGACCCAAAAAAGCGCAATTATCGTCGGTGGCGGTATCGCAGGACTAGCAACCGCTGCCCTTCTTGCTAAAGCAGGAATGAAAGTTCAGCTATTTGAAGCTAGAGAAAAGGTAGGCGGTCGCGCTTACATTTGGGAAAAAGATGGTTTCACCTTCGACATGGGTCCTTCTTGGTACCTAATGCCAGATGCCTTTGACCAGTTCTTTAAGCTCATGGGCACAACAGCAGATAAGGAACTAGATCTAGTTCGTCTTGACCCTGCATACAGAACAATCTTCGAAGGTCAAAAAGAACCTATGTTCATGCACGAAAGCCTTGAGAAGAACCTTCAAGAGTTTGAAGCTTACGAACCAGGTTCAGCCAAGATGGTGCAGAAGTATTTGGATAGCGCTGAAGAGACATATTTACTTGCAAACAAGCACTTCCTGTATACAAACTTCCAGAACATGAAGTCCTTCACACACTCTGATGTTGTGAAGAAGGCTGCAGTATTCATCAAGCACCTACTGACATCTCTATATGGCTTCTCAGCAAAGCACGTCAAAGATGAAAGATTACGCAAGGTTCTAAACTTCCCTGCCGTATTCCTAGGTGCATCTCCTTACGAGACTCCAAGCATGTATCACCTAATGACACACATCGATATGAATGTTGGAGTGTTCTACCCTCAGGGTGGAATCTACAAGATCATTGAAGCTGTTGAAGCTCTTGCTAAAAAGCATGGTGTTCAGATCCACACCAACTCTCCTGTGAACAAGATCAACGTTGACGCTAACGGTCACGTTAAAGGTGTCCAGGTAGGAGAAGCAACCTATGAAGCAGATGTTGTTGTTGCAAACGCAGATCTTCACTTTGTTGAAACTCAACTACTTGAACCTAAATACCAATCACTTCCACAAAAGTGGTGGGATAAGAGAATCCCTGGACCATCAGCTCTGCTTATGTATCTAGGCGTTAAAGGCAAGATCGATAACCTCGATCACCACACACTTCTATACACAGATGACTGGGCTACTAACTTTGCTGAAGTATTCAAGAAAGCAGATGGCAAGAGCAAGGTTGCTACCCCTGCAAGTTTGTACATCTGTGCACCAAGTAAGACTGACCCTTCTGTAGCACCTGATGGTTATGAGAACCTATTCGTTCTAGTGCCAGCAGCTGCCGACCCTGCTATTGGTAGAGGTGGTGTTGATAGAGCTGGAGATCCTGCTTTTGAAGCAGAAGCAGATCGCATCATTGATCAGATTGCACAGTGGTGTGATATTCCAGATCTAGCTGAGCGCATTGTGGTTAGAAGAACCATGGGACCTAAGAACTTTGTTGAGGAACTAAACGCTTGGTCAGGTACTGCTCTAGGCATGGCTCACACTCTCAGACAATCTGCGTTCTTTAGACCTAAGAACAAGAGCAAGAAGGTTAAGGGTCTTTACTACGCAGGTCACCACTCAATCCCAGGCATTGGTTTGCCTATGTGTCTTATCGGTGCAGAGCTTGTATACAAGCTGATGATCGATGACAAATCAAGTGGACCAACTGAGAAAGAAATTGCACCTATCGCTGAAGGTGGCTGGAAGGGCTTGAACTAGTGGCCTATGGAGCAACCTACCTGTCCGGCCTGATCTTTTCTCTGGTTGGATTAGGGCTCCTCGATTGGCGCTTTAGAACAGCCTTCACAATCAACAAGAAGGCAGCAGCCTTTGCAATCCTTATTCCAACCATCTTCTTTATTTTGTGGGATGTAGCGGGCATTGCGATGGGTATCTTCTTTAGAGGAGATACCTCTCACCTAACCGGAATAGTTCTAGCTCCTGAGTTCCCTATTGAAGAGCTCTTCTTCTTACTTCTGCTGAACTACACAGCACTAACTCTGTTCACAACAGTGAGCAGAGTAATCAAGAAGAGGTCAAACAAATGACCTACCTTGCTCTCAACCTGACCTTTATGTTCATTGCCTTTGTGACACTCAATCTTGTAAGTAGAAAGAGTCCTTGGCGAGCTATTGGCTTCACAATGCTTTGGATGCTTCTAGTTACCTTGGTCTTTGACAACATCATTATTGGTTTAGAGATTGTTGGATACGACAAAACCAAGATAAGTGGAATATTGTTGGGTCTAGCACCTATTGAAGACTTTGCCTACACAGTGGTTGCTGTATTAGCGGTAAGCATTATCTGGACAAAGCTCACCAAGGAGAAAAAGTGAACGCCGTAAAGCAACTGTTCTGGTCCTCAAGACCAGTGTCCTGGATTAACACTGCTTTTCCTTTTGGTGCTACCTACGTTTACCTCAACAGAGAAATAGATCTAACCTTCATAATTGGAACCTTGTTCTTCCTAATTCCTTACAACCTATTGATGTATGGAATTAACGACGTCTTTGACTATGAGAGCGATCTTAGAAACCCTCGTAAAGGTGGCATTGAAGGCGCTCTTCTCAACAAGAAGTATCACAAGCTAACTATCTGGTCAGCAATCCTTAGCTGCATTCCTTTCCTTGTTTACCTATACGCAGTATCAGATCTAACTTCTGCACTATGGCTAACACTGTTCATCTTTACTGTCGTCGCATACAGCGCTCCTAAGCTTCGCTTCAAGGAGCGTGGCTTCTTAGACTCTCTAACCTCAGCAAGCCACTTCGTAGGTCCAATGATTTATGCCATGTCACTATCAGGACTGGACATGACAGCCCCTGCTCCTTTATCAAGCATTCTTGCCTTTACTCTCTGGGGAGTTGCCTCACATGCCTTTGGTGCAGTTCAAGATGTCAAAGCAGATCGTGAAGCAAGCATCTCAAGCATCGCAACACTGATTGGTGCTCGAGCAACAGTGTGGTTTGCCTTTGCCTGTTATGCAATTGCGGGACTACTTGCTATGAACACCATTTGGCCAGGACCACTAGCTGCTATCGCTGCGCTGCCATATCTACTTATCCTTGCTCCATTCTTGAAGATCACAGATGCAGATTGTGAGAAGGCGAACAAGGGTTGGCGTCAATTCATTTGGTTGAACTTCTTCGCAGGAGCATTAGTCTCAATGATCATGATTTGGTCAGCACTATTTAGTTAGTTCTTGCTGACCAATCAATCATGTATCTACTGTTATAGCCATTGCTGCAATGCTGACAGCTATAAAGCCTTGAAGGTTTTCTATATCTAAAGTGTTCGTGACCATTAGGACATAGTCCTTTATATGGAGCATAGGCGGCAGCAACTTCTTGGCCGGTGTATTTATCGTTGCGATAACCAATCTTCTTAGCTGTTGCTAACCACTTCTTACTGTGACCTTCTTTAGGTCCACATAGAGCATGGGCTATCTCATGTAGAACTGTCTGCATAACATCATCAATCGAGTGAACAAGGGCTAGATACTTACTTACTGTTATCTTCTTGTCGTTATAAGAGCACATACCTGCTCTTCTTCGCCCACTATCAAAACCAAAGCTCCACTCTCGGTCTTCTAGTTTCTCCAACATCTCTGTTTCAGCTAAAGCTCTGATGTAATCCCAACGATCAGCAACTAAACGTATCTTCTTACCCTCATTACTTCTAGATTTTTCGACAAAACCAAAGTCTTCTAATGCAGCAAGCAAAGACAATTGCTCAACATTGGCTCTAGCGGTCACTTTCCCCAACTTGTATTCATCAAAGGCATAGTCCAAAAGAACTCGAATGCCCTCAGCCACCCACGCCATGCTCCCCTGCTGGCTCTTACCAATAACTAATGAAGCAGAGGGTCCTTGATCTTTAAACTCAACAAACCCCAATTCAGCAACAGGTTCCCCAGATCTAGTAACCGCCCACATACTCTCGCCAATAGGCTCAAGCTCAAGACCTGCTCTGCTAAGTCTTGGAGTGGCTCTAGTAAATATGGCTATCATCGCAAAGACAGGCTAACCCCGAAAGGCCTTTTGGCGTTGGAGTTATCCACCTCCAGCCACTAGTTTTTCATAGCTGAAAATCTTCATCTGATGCCTCGATCCGAGCCAACCCTCAAGCAATAGGATTATTTCAACGAAAGGGCAGCATGAGTACCCAGCCGAAGATTCTTGTTATCGTTCACGACATCGATGATCACCTCAACGAGATGGCCAACCCGATCGCCGAAGCTGGAATTGTCATGAATACCTGGGATGTCCAGAATGACGGTGATGGGCTTCCTGAACTCGACACACTAAATCAGTATTCAGGGGTCATTTCACTAGGTGCTCACGCAGGAGTATTAGAAGAAGCAGAACATCCCTGGATGAGCCATGAGAGAAAGATCATGGAGTGGGCGCTAAAAACAGAGACTCCACTTCTAGGGCTTTGCTTCGGTTCCCAACTTCTGGCCTCAGCTGCCGGTGCTCGAGTCTATAAAGCTGATGCAGGAGAGTTTGCTTGGACAAAGGTTGACATGCTTCCAGAAGCTGCCAACGATCCAGTTATTGGGTCATTAGGTGAAACAGCAGACGCTTTCCAATTTCACTACGACACTTTTGAACTACCAGAAAACGCTGTTCTTCTTGGCGAAAGCAATGGCACCATCGAAGCTTTCAGAGTTGGTTCAAGTGCTTGGGCAACCCAGTTTCACCCAGAAGTAGGTCTGTCCCAACAGTTAGCTTGGCTAAGTACCTATCGTCGTGCATTTCTGAGAGAAGGCATCAATCTTGAAGAACAAATTGCCAAGTCACACGAACTAGCAGCCAGCTACAGAAAACAAGCTTGGGATCTATCAGAAGCTTTTGCCAAGCAGGTTCTGGCTTTCCATAACCGCTAGGCCAATATTGAAGAAACCCCAGTCCTCGTGAGAAGGAACTGGGGTTTCGTGCGCTCCCCGGGAATCGAACCCGGAACCCACTGATTAAGAGTCAGTTGCTCTGCCGATTGAGCTAGAAGCGCGTATTGCCTTGGGCAACAGTTTCCAAGAATAGCAGTTATCCCTATGGTAATCAAAGTTGGACACTTGCTAGATTAGAGCCATGGATCAACTAACTACCGGCTCTAAAGCCCCTGCTTTCAAACTGTCTAACCAAGATGAGGCTCAAGTCTCTCTATCTACTTTCAAGGGCCAGAAGGTCATTGTGTACTTCTACCCAGCTGCCTCAACCCCAGGTTGCACTAAACAAGCCTGTGATTTCCAAGAGAACATGAACGTCTTGAAGAAGGCAGGATATGTTGTTTTGGGTGTCTCTCCTGACTCTGCTGCCAAGCTCACTAAGTTCCGAAAGAATGAAGGCTTGAAGTTTGATCTTCTAAGTGACCCAGAGATGACCACCATCAAGGCTTATGGTGCCTTTGGTGAGAAGAGCATGTACGGGAAGATTTATGAAGGTCTTATTCGTTCAACTTTTGTTATTGATGAGAAGGGCAAGATTGAACATGCTCTTTATAACGTCAAGGCAACCGGACATGTTGCTATGTTGCGTAAGGTCTTAGGTCTTTAGTCTCTAGCTTGGCTTGTTGCTGCAACAACGTCTTTAGTAAATAGCGTTATCAGCACCGCTCCTGTTGGCAGTGCTATGGCTAATGCTCCTAGAACGCTAACGTCATAGGTTCCAAAGGCAATTGTCAGTTGCATGAGCTGCCAAAAGATTCCTGCTGTTCTGGCCCAACGCTTACCCTTGGTTATTGCCTTGGCAGCTGAGGTTAGCCAGAGGGCTACTCCAAGGGTAAAGGCAGCTAAAGCTAGGGTTGTGACCAGGGAAACGGTGTTGCCTGCAAACAAAGCCCAAATGGCAGTGCCGGTGGCGATATAAAGAACCAGAGCTTCGAGCAAATAGGCGATTGCCAGACCCTTTAGGGTCCTTTGAACTGAAGACTTAGGCATAGATACAAGCCTAAATCGGGTATTTACAAAAGGGCTCCAATGTGAAAATATAGGTCTTGTCGCTTTCGCGGATAAATCAAGAAATAAGTACTGATTTTGACTTTGCGGTGACAATTCTTATTCGATCTAAGGAACATAAATATATGGAACTGCCATGGCTAACAGAAGCTCGCTGTCGAACAGAAGACCCAGAACTGTTCTTTCCAGTGGGAAACACAGGCCCAGCAGTAGACCAGATCGAACAAGCTAAAAGCATTTGTAGAGATTGCAAAGTTGTTAGCCACTGCCTTGAATACGCCATCAAAGAGAACCAGGACAATGGTGTTTGGGGCGGTCTTTCAGAAGATGAGCGTAAGTCTCTAAAGCGTAAGTACGCTAGAGCACGCAGATCTGCTTAGGCTATCGGAACCTCTAAAGCAACTGTAGTTCCGCCAGTTTTATCTGATTTGAAATCTATTTTTCCTCTTAGTTCACCCTCAGCAAGAGTCGTAACTATTTGCGTGCCAAGCCCACTTTGAATCTTGCCTGGCTCAATCCCCACACCATCATCAGCAATGGTTATGAAGAGCTTCTTGGACTTTCTGGTCGCGGTAACTGTTAGATGTCCAGTCTTATTTGCTAATCCGTGTTCATAGGCATTGGTCACTAGTTCAGTGATAACAACGGCAAGTGGGGTTGCTATCTCGGAAGGTAATCTTCCAAACTTTCCAATTCGAAGGTTAGTCACCTTGGCGTTATAGCCAGCTGCTAGTTCACCGACCAGAGCAATGATGCGATCAAATACCTCATCGAAGTTCACATCCTGGGCTAGGCCTTCAGATAGTGAATCATGCACCACAGCGATAGCTGCTACCCGTCTTTCAGCATCACCTAGGGCTTCAAGTGTCTCTGGTGACTTACTTCTTCGGCCTTGAATACGAAGCAGGCTGGCTACGGTTTGGAGGTTGTTCTTTACTCTGTGGTGAATCTCACGGATGGTTGCATCCTTGGTAACTAGCTCACGTTCTTGTCTTCTTAGCTCTGTAACATCTCTACAGAGCAAGATGGCTCCGGTGTTTTTCTGGTTCTCAAAGATGGGAATAGATCTAACCGAAAGAGCAGCCGAGTTACCTTCAATATCTGCTCGCCAAGCAACTCTTCCTGAGACCACCATAGGAAGACCTTCATCAACATTGCGTCTATCTTTATTGAGCTTGTCGGTAACTTCAATCAGAGATCTTCCTTCAAGCTCTCCATCTACCCCAAGCTTTTGAAAAGCAGATATACCGTTAGGAGAAGAAAAGAGCACCAAACCTTCAGCATCAATATGCAAGAGGCCATCGTTTACACGAGGTGTTCCTCTTCTAGGAGTGCTCTGTTCTGAGGCAACCGGATAGTTTCCATCAACAACCATGTTGAGAAGTTTGTCACCAAGAGCAGTGAGGCTGATTCTAGTTTTAGTAGGAGCAGCAGCATCACCTAGGTTAATGTGTTTGGTTACGACAGCAATTGGACTTGGCGTGATATCAGGTCCACTCTTTGCGTTGAGTCTCCTAAAGACAGGGACAGCACTTAATCGAGCTGGCATGCCCTGATATTTATCAAGTT
Source organism: Micrococcales bacterium (assembly GCA_947489235.1). Taxonomy (GTDB): domain Bacteria; phylum Actinomycetota; class Actinomycetes; order Actinomycetales; family Microbacteriaceae; genus Rhodoluna. The sequence continues at coordinate 2,043 of CANLDE010000030.1, read as the reverse complement.
CACCAAGTTCAACCGATTTACCTGTCTTGAAAGCTTTTGCTACCAATTGTGACCAGGCTTTTTCAACTGGCTTACCAGTTATATCTCTATAGAAAACTGTCGCTGCCGATGAAGGTCTTGCGTGTCCTGCTGCAACAAAACCATTCTTACCATCTGAAATCCAGAGGACTAGGTCTGCAAAGCTGAGGTCTGCAATCACCTGCCAGTCGCCAACCAGGGCATGCAGCCACTCAATGTCAGCAGCATGGCTCTGGCCATTTTGCTTCATTAGGTCGGTAAGGGTGGACACGTTTAAAGTTTAGCCACGCTCCTTCTTGAAGGAGAACTAACTAGTAGCTGCTTAGCAAGTTCGGCTATGGCCAATCTGGCTGGCGATGATCGCTTTAGCAGTGCAAGAGGTAGCCCATTGAGCATTGCCTTATCTAGGTTCTCTCTGTCCTCAGGTATGAAGGCATCTATTCGCAGTTGGGCTAAGTTCAAATATGTTTCGATGAGTTCCTGCTTAGCCCTGCCACCTAAAGCATTAGTTCTGAATCTGTTTACTGCAACTAGAGGGTCGATACTTTGACTAATCTCTGCAATGAACTCTTTGGCAACTAGAAACCGTTGGGCAGCAACTGGGTCACAGCCTGAAACCATGACTACTTTGGCAGCTTTAGCTAAAACACTCTTGAGCAGTGTGTCTCTGCTGTATTCGCTGGCGGCCAGACTGGAGGGGTGAAAAAGATTTGGTTTAAAAACCGTTGCCTGAGATAGATCCACTACAACATGTTCAATCACTCCAACTAAGCCGAGAAGTAATTTCTCAAATCGTTCAGGAGTAACCTCAGCCCATCGATGCGCTGAACTAAGTCCAGGCATAAACTTCAGTTCATTTCTACCAAGCGCTATAGAAATAGTTAGCCGATTAAACTCATCTATCGAGAGCCTGTCTTGTTCAGCAAGTCGAAGACAAGCAGATAGCCCTGCGGGAGTATCAACTAGACCTAGTCCTAAAGCTAGCGATGGGGCAAGGGTATCCAAATCAACTAGTAAGACCTTTTGGCCGGCTAGTGCTAACTCTGCTGCCACATTAGTTGCAAGGGTGCTTTTGCCAGGGGATCCGGCTGGACCCCAAATAGCAATTACGTTGACGGGATATGCGGGTTCTTTGACCGCTGGAGCATTTGGTATTTGTGAATCTACAACTACTGCCAGATGAGCTCTTCTACCTCTTTGCTTGGTTTCCATGGTAGCCATCAGTTCTGTGACCTTATGCCAACAACTGTTGCCTTTCTAGCTATGGCAGATACAACAGAACGTATTTCAGCAGGTGAGATACAAATCTCTATGCTTTGAGCTGACTGACCGAAACTATCGTTTTGAAGTTTGGCACTGACTAACTCTCCTGCGCTTACAACTTGTACTGGAATCGATTCGATACTGCTGGACTGATCGGCAGCCCAGAGATCAATGCTGTCGCCGACCTTGACCGTGTTCGCCATGCTCATAGCTAAAGCCACCACTATATGTGTGCAGCTAGATAACTTAGCTGGAGATATAGCGCTCAGGGGAATCAACTCCCCCGCGTTGACTGGTCTAACGAGAACCCACTTGGATAGATTTTGCTCAGTTGCCTTTAGATACTGGCCATCCGCATCCCCTAGATCCATGGGTATTGAGCTTAAGTTTGCTTGCCCAATAGGTGTTGAAGATGAGATGTTGGTAGCGGCCACTAAGTATTGATTGAGTTTTACCTCAGTGTTTTCCAGAAGTAGCCAGGATGCAATCGATATCAGCGTTAGCGATATTGCAAAGAAGATTCGGTTACGGCGTGAGCCCCAGCGATTGTTTAACTGGACACTTCGCTTTCTTCTTCGCATAAAAATGGACATTGAACTATGTTGGTCAAACTTCAGAGTTGATGCTGAGTTTATCCACAACAACATAATTCAGCTCGGCTACCGGTATCCAAAGTCTTTCCGCTTCATAGCTGACAAATTCAAGCATCTTTGAAAAGGTCCGGGTTATGTAACCGTTGAGTTCAGAGTGTTGGCTTTTTAT
>CANLDE010000029.1 GCA_947489235.1 Micrococcales bacterium | reverse complement strand
AGGAATCACTATTTGAAATCCGTAGAGCTAAATCTGCTCTTGATATAGCAACACTGCTACCCGAAGACCCCTTCAGAGCACCTAACTTTATCTCTACCCTTGAAGATTCTCTTGAGTGTTGGAAAAGAAGACTGAACACAGTCAACGTTGATAAGTCGTTAGAAGTTATTCAAACTCTCGGAGGATCTGTCATAACACCTGATTCGAAGCACTGGCCTAAGGTACTTCTTGATTTAGGTGATGCAGCACCTGCTGTTTTATGGCTTGTCGGTAGGCGCAGTGTTTTGGATAATTCAAAAACAATATCGGTTGTTGGTTCACGCATTGCAAGTTCTTATGGTCTAGAAGTTACCCAAGACTTAGTGCACTCCGCTGTTTCAAAAGGTTATGTCGTGGTATCAGGTGGTGCTCTGGGCATAGATGCAAAAGCTCACAGCAGCACACTTGAAACCAACGGACAAACGATTGCAGTTATGGCAGGTGGTCTTGACCGGCTTTATCCACCTAGAAATCTCGATCTCTTCGAACAAATAAAGCACATCGGCTTACTTGTCTCAGAGATGCCACCGGGTACCGCTCCAGCACGTTGGCGCTTTCTGCAAAGAAACCGCTTGATTGCTGCCATGGGAAAAGCAACTGTGGTTATCGAAGCAGGCTTCAGATCAGGTTCAATCAATACAGCAGGTCATGCCAACGAACTTGATAGACCGGTTGGAGCAATCCCTGGTCCTATCAACTCAACCAGGTCAGCAGGCTGCCATCGCCTAATTAGAGAACGCAGAGCAGAGCTTATAAGCACGCCTGCAGATTTGTTTGAGCTCTTGAACTTCCGAAACGGCGAGCAAGAAAAGCTAAGTTTTGAACTGCCGCCTAACCAGATAAGAGCACTAGATAGCCTTGGCTTCTTCGAGCAGCCAACCGAGTTAGTTGCCAGAATTTCTGGGATGACTCTAAATGAGGCAGGCTTCGCATTGGAATCGCTTGCGAAGTTGGGGCTTGTGCTACGAACCTCCAACGGCTGGATGAAATCGTCAAATACGCTTTGAAGTATGCAGAGTGAAATAGCAACACAGGGGCAAAGGTTTGCCGATAACCTTCACGCTGCTCGTGGCTATTCTGCCAACACTGTCAAAAGCTATCTCAGTGATGTTCTAGATCTTTCTAGCTTCCTTGAAGGTAAAGAAATAGTTCAAGTGAAAGACATCAATCTTGAACTACTCAGAGATTGGCTATGGGAGGTAAGTCAGCGTCAATCTGCTAAAAGTACTTTGGCTAGAAAAAGTGCAGCCATCAGATCATTCACCGCTTGGCTTGCATCAGAAGAATTAGTTGTTGCCGACCCTGGTCAAAGATTGAAATCACCCAAGGCTGATAGACATCTTCCTAAAGTTGTCACCAAGGATGCCCTCGAAGATGTCTTTGGGCAACTCAAGGCTTTAGCCAGTGAAGGCGATGCCTCAGCGGTTAGAGATCTTCTGGTGTTCGAAATGCTTTATGCCACCGGTTGTCGTGTGAGTGAACTTTGTGGCTTAGATCTTGTCTCTGTTGACTTAGGTAGAAATATTCTGCGAGTAATTGGTAAAGGTTCTAAAGAACGAGTAGTTCCTTTTGGATTGCCTGCAAGAGATGCCTTAGATAACTGGTTGAATGTGCGAGCTAAACTCAATCCAGCTCCTGGAGAGCAGGCCCTGCTACTGAACACCAGGGGTAAAAGACTCGGCGTTAGATCTGTTTACGAACTAGTAGCTGGACTTTTAGTGAACACTTCAACAGGTGTTGCTGGCCCTCACACACTAAGACACACTGCAGCTACGCATCTATTGGATGGTGGCGCAGATCTTCGAGCTGTTCAAGAACTTCTCGGGCATGCAAGTCTTGGCACAACTCAGATTTACACCCATGTGTCAGTGGACCGACTACGAGCAGGTTATAAGAACGCTCATCCTCGGGCTTGATAGACAAGTCTTGATGGCGAAAGCCCTCCAATAAGGGCTAGTGGTGAAAAGTATCCAGCTTCTGATCTTGTGCCAAAGTGTAAACAAATCTCACTGCAGTGCCAGAGGTATTCGAGATCTGGTTCACAAACAAAACCAACATCATCACCAATAGAGACTGCTGTTCCTTCAAGAAGCTCTGAGCAGACCGGTTCCATAGAAGCTGTGAGGCTGTTGCCAAAGCGCACTGAAACTACATTTCGGTAGCCAACCTTGCCAATGAAACTGATTACACCTGTTGCAGGGGAGAGTACTCGATCGCCAATCACAGCTGGCAGGTCAATGCCTCGATGTCCAGCCCCATACTCAGTCATTGGAGCTAGGTATTGGTTCAAGGTATCTGCTGGGGTGAGCATGGCAAGAGGTAGAGCCAGTATCTGCTCTTTTCCGGAGCTTTGGGCAGGAATTAGGCTCAGGACTGAACTGACGACAACGAATATCAGGGCCTTTTTGACTGTCATTCTTCAAGTATTCAAGCAGAGGGGTTGCCTGTGGCTAGTTGTTTTCTGGGGGTGGAAAACTCCTGATGAGCCCTGTTATGCTTATAACTAGCGGTCAGCCGTAAAAATCCAAGAATAAAAACCTTGAATTTCTATGTGCCGGCCGACTTCGCGTGTCGAATAACATACCGGTTTGTCAGTCCCAAAGCTTCACGGGTAAATCGGATGCGGCACCAGGTGTGTTGAGCAACCGCTTTTCACAATCAACTGATCGACGCACTATTGCGTCTTAAAGGAGATACTGCCATGGCAGTAGTAACCGTTCGCCAGCTGCTAGACAGCGGTGTTCACTTTGGTCATCAGACCAGACGCTGGAACCCTAAGATGAAGAGATTTATCTTAACTGACCGTTCTGGCATTTACATCATTGACTTAGCTAAGTCTTTGACCCACATCGACAAGGCATATGAGTTCACTAAGGACCTAGTTGCCGGCGGTGGATCAATCATGTTCGTTGGAACTAAGAAGCAGGCTCAGGAAGCTATTGCTACGGAAGCACAACGTGTAAACATGCCTTACATCAATGAGCGTTGGTTGGGTGGTCTATTGACCAACTTCCAGACTGTCTCAAAGCGTCTTGCACGTCTAAAGGAACTTGAAGTCATGGACTTCACTGACAAGAAGACAAGCGGATACACAAAGAAAGAACTTTTGATTCTTAGCCGTGAAAAGGTAAAGCTAGAAAAGACTCTTGGTGGTGTTCGCACACTAACTAAGGTTCCTTCAGCTATCTGGGTTGTTGACACAATCAAGGAGCACCTAGCAATTACTGAAGCGAAGAAGCTTGGTATTCCTGTTATTGGAATCCTAGACACAAACTGTGATCCAGATGATGTCACAATCGGTATTCCAGGTAACGACGATGCGATTCGTTCAGTTCACCTACTTACCCGTGTTATTGCTGATGCAGTTGCTGAAGGTCTAAAAGAGCGTCACTCCAAGCCAGAAGCTGCACAGCCTCTAGCTGACTGGGAGCAAGCACTTCTAGATAACGCAGCTCAGAAGGAAGCGTATCTAGCTAAAGAAGCAGCAGCAGTTGTTGAAGCACCTGCAGCAGAAGCTGAAGCAGTTGTAGAAACTCCTGCAGAAGTTGTTGAAACCGAAACTACAAAGGAAGCTGAATAATCATGGCTAACTACACAGCAGCAGATGTGAAGACTCTGCGCGATCGCTCAGGCGCTGGAATGATGGACTGCAAGGGTGCTCTTGATGAGGCTGATGGCAACATCGATAAGGCGATGGAGTTCCTTCGTCTAAAGGGCCTAAAGGGTGTTACCAAGCGTGAAGGAAGAACCACAAGCAACGGAATCGTTCTTGCTCGTGTTGCTTCAGGCAAAGGTTACCTAATCGAACTAGCCTGTGAGACTGACTTCGTTGCTAAGGCAGAGAAGTTCGTAGCTCTTGGTGAAACTATTGCTGATGCTATTGCAGCAGCTGGTGCAAGCACTGTTGAGGCGGCACTAGCTGCTCCACTGGCTGGTAGAACTGTTGGTGATTCAATCACTGATGAAGCTGCAATCATGGGCGAGAAGGTTGAACTTCGTCGTCTATCGGTTGTTGCAGATGACAACATCGATGCTTATCTTCACCGCACATCAAAGGACCTACCTCCACAGGTTGGTGTTTTAGTTGCGTTCAAGGGTGCAGATGTTGAGACAGCTCACGATGTTGCAGTTCACATTGCAGCATTCAGCCCAACCTACCTAACCATGGCAGATGTCCCTCAGGACATCGTTGACACCGAGCGTCGCATTGCAACAGAGACCGCTCGTAACGAAGGCAAGCCAGAAGCTGCTCTAGAGAAGATCGTTGAAGGTCGCGTAAAGGGATTCTTCAAGGAAAACTGTCTATTGGAGCAGGACTTTGCCAAGGACAACAAACTTAGCGTTGCCAAGGTACTAGAGCAGCACAGTCTAACTGTCTCTGCTTTCGTGCGTTACCGCGTAGGCGCATAAGACAAATAGCTTGAAAATGAATTGGCTCGGTCTGTAAAGACCGAGCCTTTTCCTTTGCGGGCCTAAACTAGAGACGAATAGGTCTTTGAGAGGGATAGAGATGCCATCAACTCCACGTCGCGTTTTGTTGAAATTATCAGGTGAAGCCTTTGGGGCTGGAAACCTGGGAGTCAATCCAGATGTTGTTGCAGCGATTGCTAAAGAAATTGCCGATGCTGCCAAGAAGGTAGAAATTGCCATCGTTGTTGGTGGCGGTAACTTCTTTAGAGGAGCAGAGCTATCTCAGCGAGGCATGGACAGATCTCGTGCCGACTACATGGGTATGTTGGGCACAGTCATGAACGCTCTTGCTCTTCAAGACTTCCTAGAACAAGCTGGTTGTGACACTAGAGTGCAGTCAGCTATCTCTATGGCTCAGGTTACAGAACCTTATATTCCTCTACGTGCTATCAGACACATGGAAAAGGGCAGAGTTGTAATCTTCGGTGCAGGTGCAGGTCTCCCTTACTTCTCAACTGACACTGTCGCAGCACAGAGAGCTCTAGAAATCCATGCCTCAGAAGTTCTTGTAGCCAAGAACGGAGTTGATGGAGTTTACTCAGCGGATCCTAAGAAGGACCCAAAGGCTAAGAAACTTGATGAACTTACCTACCAGGAAGCTCTAATGAAGAAGCTAAAGGTTGTTGACTCAACGGCATTTAGCCTATGCATGGATAACAACATGCCTATGGTGGTCTTTGGTATGCAGCCTGAAGGTAACATCACCAAGGCCCTGTTAGGTAAAAACATTGGAACTCGCGTAAGAGCGTAGTCTTTTTAGTAACACATATAAGGAGAAACATGATCACCGAAATCTTAGCTACCGCTGGAGAGAAGATGGGCAAAGCCGTCGAGTCAGCTAAAGAAGACTTCTCAACTATTAGAACTGGTAGAGCGAACCCTGCTCTATTCCAAAAGCTAATGGTTGATTACTATGGCACACCAACCACTCTTTCTTCACTTGGTTCTATCGCTAACCCTGAGGCTAGAACAATTGTTGTGACTCCTTATGACAAGGGTGCTCTTGCTGCTATCGAAAAGGCAATTAGAGATATGCCTAACCTAGGAGCTAACCCAACTAACGACGGTTCTCTTGTTCGAGTTACTCTTCCAGATCTAACTGAAGAGCGTCGTAAAGAGTATGTCAAGGTTGTAAAGACCAAAGCAGAAGATCACAGAGTGGCTGTTAGAAACATTAGACGCAAGGCTAAAGATGATCTTGATGCCTTGAAGAAAGATGGTCTTGCCGGCGATGATGATCTTTCTCGTGCAGAAAAAGAATTAGAAGCGCTAACTAAGACCAACGTTGATAACATCGACGAGGCTCTAAAGCGTAAAGAAGCCGAACTGCTCGAGGTTTAGTTGAGCACAGTAGAGGCCAAGGGCGGCAGATCTTTATCCCAATCAGTAATCTTTGGGTTGCTTCTGTCCTTTGCGTTTCTAGCATCTGTTCTGGTTGTCAAAGAGTTATTCATCTTCTTTATCGCAACAGCTATTGCCATAGGTTGCTGGGAACTCTCCACTGCCCTTAGACAAAAGAATTGGCATGTGCCAAGAATTCCTGTAACTATAGGTTCTCTGATTGTGATCCCGCTTACCTATTGGGGAGGGGAAATAGCGCAGTGGATGGGAGTGCTGGCCATCGTTGGCGCACTAGTTATCTGGAGAAGTGTTGAGCTTCTAATCAAGCGTGGCACCCTAAAGAGAACGTTCGCTGAAGCCTTTAGAGACTTCTCTGCTTCTGCCTTTGTGGTTATCTATCTTCCACTAACGATGAGCTTTGCAGCACTCTTGTTTAGAGAGCCAGCCCACAATGGTTTTGTTGAAGGCAAGTATTGGATCATTACTTTTGTTACTACCGTGATTATTATCGATAGCAGCGCTTACCTATTTGGAAGAAAACTTGGTAAACACCCGATGCTTCCGAAGGTTAGCCCTAAAAAGAGCTGGGAAGGCTTCTTCATCTCGGCTCTGTTCGGTTTGGCTAGCTCTGTCTTGCAAACTGTCTGGCTATTGCAACTGCCTTGGTGGCTAGGAGTTATCTTTGCCGGAGTTATCTTGATGTCAGCAGTTCTAGGTGACTTTGCTGAATCTCTAATCAAGAGAGATCTTGGTGTCAAAGACATGTCTTCTCTAATTCCAGGTCATGGTGGAATGATGGACCGCCTAGACTCTATGCTTCCTGCGGCTTTGAGCTCATATCTAATGATGGCTCTTAGTGTCAGATTCTTCTAAATGTTTTGAGAGAATAGACAAGTGAGTTACGAATTTAATCGTTCAGGCAAAAGAAAACGTGGCTACAAGATTAGCCAAGTTGATGAGTTCCTCAAACTTGCTAGAGAGCAATACACCGATACCTCAAAAGCTCTGCTTACCTCGATGGATGTTAGAACTACTCGTTTTGAACTGGAGAGAAATGGCTATTCAATATCGGTAGTTGATGCCGCTTTAGAAAAGCTTGAAGATGTCTTTGCAGCCAATGAGTATGGTCAAGAGTTACTCAAGATTGGTTATTTTGACTACACCGAAAACCTGTCAGATCTGAAAAAGCTTGTGCTGGCAAGGTGCAACAGGCCTAGACGTAGAAAATTCTCTAAGCGATTGTGGCCTAATCGCGGCTATAGCACCAAGCAGGTTGACAAGTTATGTTCTCAACTGGGGAAAAGTCTTGAAAATAAGGCAAAATCAACAGTGAAAGAACTTCGCATCGCAACATTCAAGTCAAGGAGGGGCGGTTATGCAGAGTACCAAGTTGACGCATTCCTGGAGAAAGTCGTTGAGACGCTTCAGCGTGAGCAAGCACTTCAAAAAGGTCGCCGCTAGTTCTTTAGCTTTAGGACTGTTAGCGGGTTTAATCTCCACACAAACACAAGCAACGCTTAGTAATGCTGCAACTGGAACCAAAGCAACCGTGGCACTGGCCAAGATTCCAGTTAAAGGCAGAGCACCAAAGACTGGTTATGACAGAGACCTCTTTAGCGATGGTTGGGGTGACATTGGTGAATGCGATGCAAGAAACTACATTCTGCGCAGAGATCTAAAATCAATAACTTGGCGAGATTCCCCAAGATGCACAGTTGCTACTGGCATATTGAACGACCCATACACAGCCAAAAAGATTTACTTCGTTAGAGGAGTTAGTACATCCAGTGCTGTCCAAATTGATCACGTTGTTGCCGTAAGCGATGCTTGGCAAAAAGGAGCTCAGCAGCTTTCGTACTCCAAACGCTATGCCTTCTATAACGACCCGTTGAATCTGTTGGCTGTTGATGGACCTGCAAACATGCAAAAAAGCGATAGTGATGCAGCTAGCTGGCTTCCTCCGAATAGCAAATACCGTTGCTCCTATGTTTCTAGACAGATTGCTGTTAAGCGTAAATACCTGCTCTGGGTAACTAAAGCAGAACGTGATGCAATATCTAGGGTGCTCAAAAACTGCCCTAATCAGCTGATTCCAAAGGGCTAGCCTCTAGGCCTGCCCAAGACCTTCGGGTAAACTTGGTGTTTGAAGCTAAGGCGGTGAACAAATGGGTAGATACGAGTTGGTTAGACCTTCAATGGGAAAACGCCTAGTTCAGCGCATATTTGGCCGCAAGCTGGCTCCAAAGTTAGAAAACCTCCAGTTAGCTAAGAAAATCAAGGTTCTAACAGCCAACGTTATTGCTATCACCTGTATCGCTAGTTACGCCATGGTCACAGTCATTGACCCTTATGGAGGAGCTCTTACCTCTGCATATGCCTATAACTCTTCATACTCAAATACCGGTGAAGACGACCAAATCTACGGTTTCACATCCCAGCAGAAGATTAGCTTTGAGCGCGGTGGCTGGGCAATTGTCACAGGGGACGAAGCAGCAGCTATCTATGTGGCAAATGCTGCTACTCCTGAAACAGGCTCAATCAAGGAGTTCGCATACTCTCTAGTAAATAAGAACAACTGGGGAAGAGATCAGTACTCATGTCTAGTGGCTCTCTGGGAGAGAGAGTCCAATTGGCGTTGGGATGCCATGAACAAGTCTTCAGGGGCCTATGGAATTCCCCAGTCACTGCCAGGTCGCAAGATGGCTGAGATGGGTGCTGACTGGGCGACCAATCCAGAAACTCAGGTCCGCTGGGGAGTTAGTTATATCAAGAGCCGCTATGGTGCTCCTTGTGGAGCTATGGCTCACTCCAATAAGTTCAATTGGTACTAAATCGTGGGTAGAAACAATAAACCTAAAGGGTTTCAAAGAACCAACGATGATGAAGAACCTATCGACATTATCCGTTTGAGAGATGGCATAAAAACCAGTGTCATCAAAAACGGAGTTGAGTTTTATGTGCAGAGCACATCAGGTAACAATGCAGAAGAAACTAAGAAATGGATATGCCCGTTCTGCTCACTTAGCTTTGGCACTGGAATTTCTCACGTAGTTGCCTGGGAGAGTGCATATGGGCCGGAGAGGCGACGACACTTTCACAATGCCTGTTGGAAGAAGTTCCAAGGAAGATTGTTTTGAGTCAGATAGAAATCAGATCTTCGGTTGAACTACCTTCAAAAAGAATTCCGCTAGAACTAAACACTGCAGATGGACTAACTCTTATAGGAGAACTTGCGCTACCTCTTGATAATGAACCTGTAGCCACTTTGATCATGCTCCATCCACTGCCAACAGCAGGTGGATTCATGGATTCACATATCTATAGAAAAGCAGCCAACAGACTTCCCGCTCTAGCCGACCTAGCCATTCTTCGCTTCAATACTCGCGGCACAAGTTCACCTCATGGCACAAGCCAAGGCGAATTCAATGGTGGAGCTTTAGAAAAACTAGATGTTGAAGCGGCTGTAGCTTATGCGCATGAACATAACCTGCCAAACATATGGCTTGTTGGCTGGTCTTTTGGCACAGAGTTGGCATTGAAGTATGGACCTGATCTTGATGTGCTTGGTGCAGTTCTACTCTCACCACCGCTACACAGAACCAGTGTTGCAGAACTAGAGCGCTGGAATAGCGTTGACAAGAAACTCGTTGCTCTTATTCCAGAACTAGATGACTATCTAAAACCTGATGAAGCTGCCATACGCTTTCTTGCTATCAAGTCGATTGAGCTAATCAATGTCCTAGAGGCTAAGCATCTTTGGGTTGGTGAAAGTGCCACTAAGAGAGTATTAGACGAGATAGTAAAGGTAACCAACCCAACTAAGTTTCCCTTACCTGAGTTTTATACGCCCTAGCGTTTATCTTGTCTAGGTACCCATACTTCACGCAGTATCAGCAGTATGGTTGCAGCTGTTGGAATGGCAAGCAGAGATCCTAGAACTCCAGCAAGAGCACCACCGGCAAGAGCCGATACAACAATCAGAGCGGTTGGCACATTCACTGCCTTTTTCAAAACCCCAGGAGCAACTAGGTATGCCTCAATCTGGATGTATACCAACAAAGCTATGGCAACACCAATGGTGGTTTCTGTTGGCATTGTTGCTGCCGTTACCAAAATCACAATAGATGCACCGGTAATCGAACCAATGATTGGTATCAATACAAACAGGAAGTTTATGAAAGCTAGTACTACAGCAAATTCAACTCGTGCAATTAGTAGCACGGTAAACAAGATAGAAGTGTTTATCGATGAAACCACAACCTGGCCCATAACGTATCGACCAACTGAACCGATAACTTGATCTACTATTCCTTCAAGTCTCTTGCGTTGGGACTTTGCTACAAGTGATACGCCAACTCGTTTAATGCTTGGCAGTGCACTCATGAAGTAAAGGGTAAGGATGGCAACTGTAAGAAAACCGATGACGGCATTGAACAAGGTAATTCCTACCTTGACTACACCACCTAGTAAGTTTGGCCAGTTCTTGCTATCGATGAGAAATGCTCCACCAGTATTAAGTGCAGAGCTGATGCTGCCGCCTAGTCTGCTATCTAAGCCAGCTATCCAAGGTAGCGCTAGAAACTCTTTTAGTAGCTGTGGGAGATTCGTAATGAATGTACTTGCTTGAGAGATAAGCGGCGGCAAGATTGCAAAAAACACAGTAGTCAAAATACCTAGCAGGCTTAGGGCTACGATGCCAATAGCTAAGCCACGTTTCTTAACTCGTTTTTGCAGCAGTTGGACCAGAGGCTCAAGCCCCAAAGTTAGGAACAGGGCAGTGATGATGGAAGTGATAATGCTAGCTAGGGAGATAACTGCTGTACCAAGAGCAATTGCAGTCAAAACACCTAAGCCACCAAGGAAACCTATTTGATAGGCATGGGTGATTCTACGATTGTTTGTTTCTGGCATCCCCGCTCCTTAGTTCTACTTAATTTCTTTACTTACCTGATCAATTACCTGCTTGAGGTTATTGAGATAAACCATGATGCTGTCACGTTCATTAGTTAGCTTGCGTTCAGCCGATTCCATGACGTGAAGTCTTTGGGTGACCTTAGCTTGAGTAGCAGAAAGGATTGCTCTCGCTTCGCTTTCAGCAGCGACGATAATCTCTTCAGACTTGTTTCTAGCTTCTTCAATAGTTGCCTTATTGATTGATTTAGCTGCAGCTTCAAGTGTTTCTGCTTCAAGTCGGGCAGCAGCCAATCTGTTTAAGGCATTAGATAGCTGGCCATTGGCATCATCTAGATAGCGCTGAGTTTGAGCAACAGCTTCCTGATACTTCTTTTGATAAGTTTCTTCTGCTTCTGCTCTTCTAGCGGTTAGTTCCAAATCAAGATCAATTCTTGCCTGCTCAGCCAACAAAGTAGTCTTTAGAGTTTCATCTAGAGGTTGGGTGAGTTGACGCTCCACGATAAGCCTTCGCTCAGCAAGTTCTCTAGCTGCTGCAGACTCTTTGACTTCAATCTCTCGTTTAGAACTTGCTCGCATTCTGGCTACCTCAGTTGAGATAGAACCTCGAATTGCTCCAGCTTCACGAGTTGCTTCCTCAATGATTCTTTCGGCCTCAACTGTTGCCTTAGCTAGAGTTTCGTCGTAATCGGATTTAGCAACATTGATGATTCTCTCTGATCTGCGCTGAGCCTCAGCAACCAATTCCTCGTAATAGTCCTGGCCATCTATCTTTTGCTGTTCAACTTCGGCACTAACGGTTGAAAGGACTCCCTCACGTTCGGCTTCTGCGTCAACTACTAATCTCAGTGCCAGCTCTTCTGCGGTACTAAGAATTTGGGCAGCTTTAGCCCCAACACCTGCATAACTAGGGCTTTTAGCCTCAGCAGCATCGGTTTCTAACTCAATCAGGCGATTCTGGGCTTCTCTTAGCTCAGCGGCCAGTTGGGAGTTGAGATTGGTCAGATTTATGAGTTCTTTGCGAAAATCCTTGATAGCGTCATCGACTAGACCACGGTCATAACCGCGCATCGCTAGCGGGAAATCGGTCTCATCGGCTGCCAAGGGTGCTCTCCAGAGGGCTTAGGTAGAATAGACAGGGTCGTCAATAACCCCAAGTTTAGCCTGAAAGGAGCATTATGCGTTTTGTTATAGCCACAGTGCTTCTAGTAGCCTCGGCAATCAGCGTTTTACTGGGTTTTGCCATCAGGGAGCCTTTTGCCCAGCAGTCAGGCCACAAAGTCGACTTCCAGGTTACTTCGGCCTATTCCTACGTCGTCATACCAAATAGCACCCTAAAAGCCTTTGACGGTGAGATTTCCATTGAAGCCTCAGGCATCGATGAGATCTTCTACGCCGATGCTCGTGAGCGAGACATTCAAGACTGGATTGGCACATCCAACTATGTTCGCCTCAACCTGAAGCCAAAAACCTTTGACCCAGACATCACCACCATTACCTCTGGGGGATTAGATTCTGATCCAGCAGGCAGTGACATGTGGCGCAGCCAGCTAACTGTGCGGAACAAGCTCATAAACGTGGTCAACATGTTCGATGACACAGCGGTCTTACTTGCAAGTAATGGTTTCAGCAGAGCCCCAGACAAAATATCTATCATCTGGGATGCCAAACCTCTTATCAACTGGCCCCAGGTACTTATATACGGCGGTCTAGCTTTATTACTTGCTGCGATCATTATGAACTACCTGGCTTTTAGAAACATCAGGAAACTTCGTGGTCCAAGAAGAAGAATTCCTAAGTCGCCTACCGGCCCTAGATATCGTCGCAAGATTCGTAAGGAAGTTCCAGTTCGCGGAAGACGAGCCGTTGGAAAATCTAATAGCAGACGATTTATGGCAGCACCAGTTGGAATCATTTCCTTAGCGCTTCTTGCCGGTTGTTCTGCTCCAGCTGCCACTCCTGAAGAGATTAAGCCTAAGTATGAGTCGGTCAACGTTGTTGTTACTGATTCTCAGTTGCAGAGAATTGTGGGGGACATCGCATCCACAGTTAAAGATGCCGACAATGCTAGAGATGAAAAGGTTCTAGTCACCAGAGTGGCTGGAACTGCACTGCAAATCAGAAAAGTTAAATACGTACTGCAGTCCAAGAGTAAAAAGATTCCGCTGCTGCCAGATATAGTGGCCAATCCAATTACTGTTGCTTTGCCAATGGAGTTACCAGATCCAGCTCTAGGTTGGCAACCGAGAACCATAATGGTGGTCACTAAATCTGATTCAACCACCAGTGCTCCGCAGATGCTTGTCTTGCAACAACAAACTCCGAGAGATAACTACAAACTCTGGTATCTAATTGATTTGCTACCTGCCGCAAACTTCCCGAAGGTAGCAGCACAGGCAGCTGGAGCGCTATCAGTAGAGGCAGACACCGAGTATCTTGTGACACCGCTAAAGAGTTTGCCGTT
>CANLDE010000028.1 GCA_947489235.1 Micrococcales bacterium | reverse complement strand
GTTGAAACGTCTTCGTAAGGTTGCTAAGCAACTTACAGTAGCTCCTCGTAGCGAGGAGAAGATTGCTAGGAATACCAAGGCTATAAATCTCAAGCCTTATACCCCTGAGCCAAAGGCTTTCCTAGGTCAATTGGCTTATCTACAACTAGCAAACTTTGAAATTCTTACCGCTGCTTTGAAATATTCACCTAACACTGCGTACAAAGCGGAACTTAGCGAGGCAACTGCCAAAAGCTTTGATAAATATCGTCAACTGTCAAAAAAGCTAGTTGAACTTGGCGCAGATCCATCAGAAGAGATGAATCCTTTCAAAGAACGTATTGCGGTCTTCCACTCAAACACCATTGGGCTTGATTGGTATGAAGTGGTTATCAAGGTTTATCTAACCTCAGGGTTACTAGATGATTTTTACTCAAGACTGGCAGCCGGTTTAGATGATGATCTTCAGGCTGAAGTTGAGAAAGCGCTTAGAGATAAGACATTCGAAAAGTTTGCCAAACGTGTTTTATCTGAATCGGTTGAAGCAGATCCCGTGCTTGGACATCGCTTAGCGCTTTGGGGTAGAAGACTGATGGGTGATGTGCTTTTGGAGCTAAGAGCGGCCTTTGATAATCGTAAACTTGCGCACATTCCAAAGACTAAAAAGCTAAGTGTTGAAGAAGAGAACCAGGTTAACCTAGACGCTTATTCAAAACTCGAGCCATTGATTTCAGAACTAACCGGAGCACATGGCTCACGGATGGAAGCTATTGGGTTAGCGCCTTAAGAATTAGAGAGCTGCTGGTTCGTGAGCTAGTCTGCGTTGGCGAATGAAACGAACACCAAAAACCATCACTGCTGGCATACCTAGCATTGTGATAGCCCAGATCCAGAAATCTGTGTAGCTAAGTCCTACCCAAGTGCAGACAGTCCAAGATACGAATCCATAGACCAAGGAAAGAGCTGGAGCTAGTAGCACCCCATAGTTCTCTTTACCTGAAATCATGTATGGGGCCATTAGGCCAAGTATTGAACCATAAACAAGAATGAATGCAAGTTCCATTAGGCAATAAATCCAACTCTTCGGGCTTCTTCCGCACCGATCTCGACGTATGCAATAGCGCCAACTGGAACAATGAAAACACGACCTTTGTCGTCTGTGAGTTTCAGTTGTTTGGCATCAGAGCTAAGGGCCAACTCAACACTCTTCTCGATCTCGCTGGCACTCTGCTTTGACTCAAAGGACAGTTCACGGGCTGTGTTTTGTAAGCCGATTCTGATTTCCATGACACTACTTTCTTTTCTCCCACTAGATTACCTGCACCTAGGGCAGTTAGGAAACTCTAGAAAAGCTCGTCTTCATCCCGCTTAGGGTTTGGCTCAGATTTAGGGGTGCTTTCGGCTAAATCAACTACCTCAATGGTGTCGGTGACTATAGCAACCGGAGCGGTGAAGGAAGCAGCCTGAGAAATAGGGACAATTACCTCTGGGGTGCTGGAAGCAAAATCACTAGGTCTTAGAGATGGCAGGTTGCCAGCAAGCAGCTCAGCGTGTAGGTCAGCCAGCATTGCTGCCGCATTTTCTATGTCCTCTTCGATGCCTCTGTTGATACAGCTCAGTAAGTAGGTTGCATAAGAGAGCTCATAGTAAAGGTGTGCTCTCTGCTTGATGTTGCGATCTGCTCTGGTAGACCCTTCATAGGCCAAGGTAATCGCATCTGCTATATCTGGCTGAGCCTCACCAAAAACAAAAGCTAGATCGGCGGCCGGGTCATCAATTGAAAGGTTTCCCCATTCGATTACTCCAACAACGTCATTACCTTCAGTTAGGACAAAATCACTTTTCAGAGAGCCATGCACAACTGTTGGGTTGTATTTGAACAGATTCACATCGAATAGGGCGCTTTGCCAGCGTTCAAGAAGATCTGGGTGAATTTTTCCTGAGTCCATGGCTCGATCAAACTCGGCAACTCTTTCACGAACTCGCTCAGCAGGTTCGTATTCAGGTAACCCTGCATTGGAGACCAATGCGGTTGGAATTGAATGTATGGCTGAAAGCGTTTGACCTAGAGCACTAATGATTGGTTCGTCAGCTCTTAGCCTTGACATGTCAATTGGAGACCCTGGCACATATTCGAAAGCCAGAGCATTACGAATAGCTTTAGGGGAGGTTTTACCTAAGAAGGTGGAAATGCTAAAAGGCAGGGAGAAATTCTTCAAAACCTGCAACGCTCGAACTTCAGTGCCAAGGCCAGTATTGGCCAGAGAGTTCAGCGGAGACTTCAAAAGGATTAGACGGTCTTCATCTGTGGTCAGCAACTCAACAGTTATGGCCACATCTTCGCGTGTTAGGTTTTGAACCCTAATGAATCTAAGGCCAGGGAGTGCATCGGCTGCTAACGCCGCTAAAATCAAGGAAGGTTTGCCCATGCATTTTAGGTTAGACAAGAACTTTGGTAACTTCGGTTATCGCCACGCATAGATTCAATACATATAGAAAGACTCATGAATATTCCACTTCATTTGCCAATGGCTCAAGCGGTGCTAGACCGTGACGCTGACGCGAGGGATAACGCTGAGCTTTTTGATTCCCTATGGCTTGAGGCAGATACCAGAATCATCGTTCTGCACAAAGGTAAGACCCTAATTCGAGATGGGCACCTAGCTCTTCTAAGCACTGAGCAAGCAACGGCTGGTAAGTATCGGGTTTACCTAGGTCGGACAACGATTGCTCTGGGAGATCAGAGAGTCGGAACAGCAATTGTCTTATCTGTTTTGACTGACAATGCTGCCAAAGCAATTGAGCCAGACGAAACTAAATGGCATGAACTTAGAAAGAGCGGGGCTGGCTTACATCCAAGAGATGCTGCGGTGTTTACGCAAGCACTAGCAATTCATAATTGGCACGAAACCCATCAGCACTGCCCTAATTGCGGAACTATCACCGTGATGCAGCAAGGTGGCTGGTCGCGACTATGCATAAGTGAAGATAGAGAACTTTTCCCGCGCACAGATGCTGCAGTAATTGTGAGCATCACAGATGACCAAGACAGATTACTTTTGGGCACTCAGGGAAGCTGGGATCAAAACCGATGGTCAATCCTTGCCGGTTTCGTCGAAGCTGCTGAATCACTTGAAGCTGCGGTGATTCGTGAGATGAAAGAAGAATCTGGATTATTGGTGACTAATCCTGTTTATCTAGGTAGCCAGTCTTGGCCTTATCCATATTCTTTGATGTTAGGTTTCTCGGCTCGAGTAGATTCGACCAATAGCGCAGAATCGATTAGGCCAGATGGAATAGAAATTGCTAAGTTGCGTTGGTTTAGCCGCGAAGAATTAAAAGCGGAAGCAAAGAATATTCTGTTGCCATCAAAGATCTCTATTGCAAGATCTTTGATTGAGCACTGGTTGGGCGAAGAGATTGTTTCCGCTACAGAACTAGCGAGCTAACCATGTCCTACGAAGCCGAAGACATTCTTAATGCTTTAGATGATCAGCAACGCGAAGCAGCACAGTCACTCCTTGGCCCAACTGTGATTCTGGCTGGAGCTGGAACCGGTAAGACGAGAACAATTACTCACCGAATTGCCTACGGAATTCTGCGGGGAGATTTCTCTGAGAACAGAGTTATGGCTTTGACTTATACCAATCGTGCTGCCGGTGAACTTAGGTCAAGACTTAGATCTCTTGGAGTTCATTCGGTAAATGCCAAAACATTTCACGCTGCTGCCCTTTCGCAACTTGAGTATTTCTGGCGAGACTTCTTTGGTGTTGAGGCACCAAAAGTTCTGGAATCAAAATCCAGGGCTATCGGTGCAGCTGCTCAAACGCTAAAGATAAGACTCGATGCAAACACCATTAGAGATCTGGCATCCGAGATTGAATGGCGCAAGTATTCAATGCTGAGCATGGAGCAGTATCTAGATCAAATAACCACTCGTCCTGTTATCTCAGGTCTTGCGCCAATTAGGTCATTTGAAATTCAAGTCGCCTATGAAGATGCCAAGGTCAAGGCCAAGCAAATCGACTGGGAAGACGTCTTAATGCTTTGCACTGGAATGCTAAAGGCAGAGCCTCGAGCATTAGCTCATGTGCATTCCCAACATCGTTTCTTTACAGTTGATGAGTATCAAGACATTTCGAAATTGCAGCAGGAGCTTCTAGATACTTGGCTAGGGGATAGAAGCGATCTTTGCGTTGTGGGAGATCCCAACCAAACCATTTACTCTTTCAGTGGTGCTAGCGCTTCTTTCTTAGAAACATTTGATTCTAGATATCCAGGAGCTAATGTCATTTCGTTGACTAAGAACTACCGTTCAACTCCAGAGATTATTTCAGTTGCAAATAGCGTCCGAGGAAACCAAAAGTTCGAACCTCTTGAGGCAATTCGTCCTAGAGGTCAAGTTCCTGAAGTTCTAGAATTCGCAACTAAAGATCAAGAGTGTGACTGGGTTGCCAACAGAATAAAAGACTTACTTTCTAGTGGGCTTAAGGCCAGTCAGATTGCTGTCTTATATCGAATCAATGCACAATCTGAACAGGTTGAAAATGCTCTTAGCAAAGCCGGTGTTGAATACCAGGTGCGCGGCGGTCAACGCTACTTCAACAGAGCTGAAATCATGTCAGCTGTTCGCATGGTTAGAGCAGAAGCCGCCAACCCTTCAGGCAAGGAACTCTATGAAACAGTTTCAGCTATTGCTCGAAGCCTAGGTTGGCAAAGTATTGCTCCTGAAGTTTCGGGCACAGCTTTGGAACAGTGGGAGGCCCTGAACTCTTTGGTTCAAATTGCTGATGAACTTGGCGCTGAGGCAACTATCCAAACTTTTGCCAACGAATTGGAGGAGCGTCAACGATCTCAACACGAACCAACTAGGGAATCAATCACCTTGAGCACAATTCACGCGGCTAAGGGGCTGGAATACAAAGCAGTCTTCATTATCGGAGCGATTGAAGGATACCTGCCAATTAGTTATGCCAAGACAGAGTTACAAATAGCTGAAGAGCAGCGATTGTTTTATGTAGGCGTGACTAGAGCGAAAGACTCCTTGTTTATTACTTGGGCCAACAGGGACACTCCAGAAGATCGTCCAAGAACTAGAAGTAGATACCTAGATCTCATCTAAGCCACTGCATTTGCAGAGTCTATGAAATTCATAGCTAGTTCTATGAAAATTTCCTGATGCGTATTCAATTCGGTAACCAGCTTGGTATTCATTATTTTCATCAGCTATAACCTTGAAACCCGCTGACTCGTCTAGGTGTCTAAGGATTGAACGTAAGGTAAGTCCTGCTGAACTAAGCAGTGAAGAGCTGTCGTCTCTGGTTCTGGGTAAATCAATAAGTTGAGATGCTAACGCAGGCCAAGCAGGATCTTGGTCAACTTTGTATTCAGCTAGACAATTCAGGCACGGGGTCTTCCCTGGAACAACTATTGGACTTATCTGAGCTTCATACAAGTCAAATGTGATGTTTAGGTGAGGAACATCTCGATTCAGCCAGCGAATGTAAGTTATCGGTCTGGTAGCTAAATGGCCGCTGGTTACGGCAAAAGATATCTTGAGATCTTTACTTGGTTTGTAGTTGAGATTTACAAGCCTTGGGGTTTTGCTCTGGGGGAGTGAGAGTTTTTGTAACTCTAAGCTAACTGCCTCAAATCTGGACTGGCCCAATAACTCTCTATTAAATCCGAGTTCGCCTAAATCGGTGTTTAGAATCCTGCCTTCATCATGTGTAACAATTTTGCCAACACCGCTAGCAAGTAAACCCTTGGCGATAAGCACACCTGATTTATCAAGCTGATCTATGTGCACAACTCGATGCCATCGTTCAGCAAGGATCATCTCAGGATTCACTTCATAATCAAGTGCCGCTCTTGCAAGCTCAGCAAAAGCTATTTGCTGCCATGCACCAAAGGCGTTACTTACCGTCTCTGGTGCTTCCATGACCGAACTGAGTTTGGTAATCAACTGATTAGTTGTGCCAATCGCTGTCTTGTATGTTTCATCTAGGACCTCTTGTTGACCTTCGACCACACCGCTGTATAAAGCAGCAATGATTTGCTGTTGGGCAAGAGTTAGTTCTTCAATCACAACATTGTTTTTGTCTAATCCAATTTGAATAGTGTTTGGGTCACGCCATAACGCAGGTTGGGCTTTATTGATTCGATGGAACACGAAATACAGTCTGCCTATTAAAGCTATTGACCGCTTTGGTTCTCAACAGTTATTCGCCGAGTAGATCCCTCAGTGCTTGATCCATCGCATCTGGAATGCCGAGGTCAGATTTAATTCTGGCAACGTATTTATCTGGATTATCGATATCTGTTGCTGTAGGTAAAAAGTCTGGGTGATCCCATAGCGCGTCACGCTTTTCATTTCCTAGTGCAGTTCCAATTTGTTGCCATAAAGCAGTTGCTTCTCTTAAACGTTTTGGTCGAAGTTCTAATCCAACAAGTGTCTGGAATGTGCGCTCAGCTGGCCCACCGGTAGCACGTCTTCTTCTTACTGCTTCTCGAATGGCATCAGCTTTAGGAAGACGAAGACCAGCTTGACTGGTAACCGCATCAACCCAACCTTCAATCAAAGCAAGATTAGTTTCGATGCTGTCTAAAGCTAGTTGCTGACTTGGTGATCTAGCTGCTAGGAAAGCACCTGACTCTAAAGCTGCTTGAAGTTCTTGGGGGTTCTGTGGATCAAAGTCTTCGCTGAGTTCTTGCATACGGCTAGTGTCAAATGAAATGCCTGCGGCATATTCACGAATCTGAGCAACAACTTTTTCTCTTAGCCACTTTGAATGTTTGAATAATCTGGTGTGAGCTAGCTCTCTTAGCACCATGTAGATGTAGGCCTGGTCTTTGTCACTACCTAACTCCAGTGTCTTTATAAACTCTTGAAGATTTTGAATAACAAAAGCAGGTCTCTGGTCAATATAAATAGGTAAGCCAACTTCAGTTCCGGTTAGCGCTTCTCTAGATAGTTGTCCAAGTGCCTGACCTAGTTGCATGGCAAACATCATCGCTCCTGCAGAGCGCATAATCTCGCTGGCACCTTTGAGAGAATCTTGTAATTCTTCTGGAAGCTGTTCTTGGATTGCTTCGCCAAGACTTCTATTCATACGATCAGCAACAGGTTCAGCTAATGCTCTAAATAGTGGAAGAGCGTCATCAACCCAAAGTGTTCTACTTAGAAGTTTTGGTTCGATTAAGACTTCAGAAATACTGGTGGCTTCATTGAGCCAAAGGTTAGCGATACCGATCGCTTCTAAAAGTTCTTTTCTACCGCTGTCATCAAAGGAGGTTGCTCCGACCTTAGCCAACTCTTTCGCACTTTGAGCGGCTGCCTGCCAGTTCACTCCAGATCCTTCTGAAGGGGGAGTGGGAATTAGAAATGCACCTTGGATGTTGGCAAATAGTTGCTGAAGTGATTCAGGGCTGCCATCGAAACCAGCAGCCTTAGCTAGTGCCTCAGGATCAAACCCTTGGCTGAGCATCTCTTCCCAGATGCGCCTTAGCTCTTCTGGGTCTGGCATTCCATTGTCGTTTTCTTCGCTCATTTTTCCTCTTGAACTCTAAGGTAAACGCTCTTTGGGTCAAATCCTTAGAACAACTAGGCAACTATCAGAATGTTCGCCATAAGCGTTTCTAAACGGACATTGAAAGCCTAGAACTTCCTGAAGATTGGCATGCCTGTCAGCGCGCTCGTTTAGGCTGGGCTAGATGATTTCTTTTGAAGACAAGCAGACTAAGAAAAACCTTTATAGCAGGGTGTTCAGCTGGATCACTTCAGCTGCACTAATAGGTGGCGGTCTATTTGTCGTTCTCGCTCCAACCCCATATCTTGTTGAGCAACCAGGGCCGGTATACAACCTATTGGCAGATATTGGCGATGAGCCAATGATCTCGATACCTGACCAAAAGACTTATCCAGTTTCTGGTGACTTGAGCATGCTAACTGTGACCCTCAAGGGAACCTCAGAAAAAGGAGCTTCATGGCTTGAGGTGGGATTAGCAAAACTCGACTCTGCGCTTTCGATTATCAACATCACTGACATTTACCCAGAAGGTTGGGACGATGCGAAGATGGATGAGGAGTCAGATTTGATGATGCTGGACTCACAGGCGAATGCAAAAGGCGCAGCGCTAACTCTTCTAGATATTCCTTACACCACTGAAATTAAAGTGACCATGGTTGAAAAGAAAGGACCAGCTGGCGACATCTTGAAAGCTGCGGACACTTTGATTACCGTCCAAGGAGAAAAGGCCACAGGTTTAGAACAAGTTCGTCGCCTGGTTGCTGAAACAAAAGGCGAGCGAACTGTTGACATGGAAATTGTTCGAGATGGCAAGAGGCTTTCGGTTAGCGTTCTTCCAAAACAGATTGACAAGCAATGGCGTATGGGAATCTATGTCCAGACTGTGCCAACTTTTCCATTCGAAATAGATGTTCAGGTAGGTAACGTTGGTGGCCCAAGTGCTGGACAGATGTTAGCGCTGGCAATTTATGACAAGCTCACCCCTGGCGAACTCACCGGTGGCAAAAGAATAGCTGGCACTGGAACAATCGATTTAGATGGCAAAATTGGACCTATCGGCGGTGCTAAGCAAAAAATGTACGGTGCTCAAAGAGCTGGACATGAATGGTTCCTAGTGCCAAGTGAAAATTGCGATCAGGTACTTGGAAATGTTCCTGATGGTTTGAAAGTCGTCAAAGTTTCCACGATTCAGGACTCTTTGGCAGCTGTGAAAGCAATTGCAACTAATACTGGTACCGACAAACTACTAACTTGTACAAAATAGATAAAGGAAAAAAGAAATGACTCAAGCGAGCCAAGCAAACATTCGTAAGCGTGCACCTTTTGCGATATCGATAGGTATCGTGGCTGTTCTAGCCGTTGCTTTACTTAGCGCTTCCAGTGTTTACACCGATGTTTTGTGGTTTGACCAACTCGGATTCTTATCTGTGTTCACAACACAGATCTGGGCACAGGTAGGCGTGTTCGCTGTTACTGCACTTATTGCAGGCGCTGTTGTCTGGGTTAACATCTATCTTGCTTGGCGACTTAGACCTATTTATGTAACTGGCAACGACTTCTTCGGTAGAGATCTAACGGAGTACCGACAGATACTAGATCGTTTGCGCAAGAGATTGCTGTTCGTTGTTCCTGTTGCTATCGCGATTTTTGTTGGCTCATCACAAAGCTCCGAATGGTCGACTGTCTTATTGTTTCTAAACCACAGCTACACAGGTGTCTTGGACCCACAGTTCAACCTAGATGTGAGCTTCTATTTATTCGACTTGCCTTTCTACATCGACCTCGTATCTTTCTTGATGGTCGTAACATTCTTGTCTTTGATTCCAGCAATCTTGTTCCACCTGGTTTACGGCGGAATTAAGTTCAATGGAAAGCAGTCAACTTTCACAAAGACCGCACGTATCCAGATATCTGCATTAGCCGCTGTGTTCATGGTGCTACTTGGTTTCACCATTTGGTTGGGTCAATACGAAACGCTTACTAGCCCTTCAGGTCTATTTACTGGAGCTACATACTCTGATGTAAATGCGAGTATCCCGGCAGCTCAAATCTTGACTGCAATTGCATTTGTTGTTGCACTTCTTTTCTTAGCCGCTGCAGTTATCGCTAAGTGGAGGCTTGCTGTTCTAGGTACCTCTCTAATGCTTGTACTCGCAGTTGTTTTGGGTGGAGTTTGGCCAGGCATCGTTCAGACATTCCAGGTTGTTCCAAACGAGAGAACTTTGGAAGCTCCGTTCATTCAGAGAAACATTGAAGCTACTCGTGCAGCCTATGGTTTAGATAAAGTCCAGACTGTTGAGTACGATGCCAAAACCACTGCAACAGCGGGTGCTTTGAAGAAAGATGCTCAAACTGCAGCGCAAATTAGAATTCTTGACCCTAACCTAGTCAGCTCATCATTCAAGCAGCTTGAGCAGTATCGCCAGTACTACGGTTTTGAAAATCACCTAGATGTTGACCGCTACAAGATTAAGGGCAAGATCCAAGACACCGTGCTTGCTGTTCGAGAGCTAAACCAATCTGGTTTGGGAACTTCACAGTCTTGGTACAACAACGTTGTGGTCTTTACACACGGTTATGGAATGGTCGCGGCCTACGGAAACAGACGTTCTGCTGATGGACAACCTGTTTTCCTTCAGTCGGGAATTCCTTCCACAGGCCTACTAGGCAAATATGAGCCGAGAATCTACTTCGGTGAAAAGTCACCTGAGTACTCAATTGTTGGTGCTCCAGAA
This sequence comes from Micrococcales bacterium, assembly GCA_947489235.1. GTDB lineage: Bacteria > Actinomycetota > Actinomycetes > Actinomycetales > Microbacteriaceae > Rhodoluna. Next base: position 3,503 of record CANLDE010000028.1, on the reverse strand, counting down.
GGTGCAGCAGATAAGGAACTGGACTACCCAGCTGGGGAAGACAGTGCATCCACTGATCAGCAGACCATGACAACTTTCAAGGGCAACGGTGGACCTAAGCTCGATGACATTATCAAGCGTCTTTCTTATGCCATGAAATTCCAAAGCGAACAGATTCTGCTTTCTGACGCGGTTACCGACGCATCTCAGATTCTCTACAACAGAAACCCTAGAGATCGTGTTGCACAGGTTGCACCGTACCTAACTTTGGACAGTGATATTTATCCTGCGATTGTCGATGAGAAGGTTGTCTGGATTGTTGATGGTTACACAACCTCAGCAAACTATCCATACTCAAGAGCTGAAAACTTTGACAGCACTATCGCCGATAGCTCTACTACTTCACCAATCATGCGTGGTTCAATCAACTACATTCGTAACTCCGTCAAGGCAACGGTTGACGCCCACGACGGTTCAGTAAAGCTATACGCATGGGATGAGAAAGATCCAATCCTAAAAACTTGGATGAAGATTTTCCCGAACACTGTAAAGCCAGTTTCGGAAATGTCAGGTGCATTGCTTTCCCACGTTAGATATCCAGCTGACCTGTTCAAGATGCAGCGAGGAATTCTAGGTCAGTATCACGTGGCAGATGCTGGAGCGTTCTACTCACAACAGGATGCTTGGATGACACCTAATGATCCAGTAGATCAGGGCCAGGGTACAGGTTCACTGCAGCCACCTTATTACTTGACCTTGCAGGTACCCACCCAAGAGAGCCCTTCATTTTCTATCTATTCCACATTCATTCCTAAATCAACTGGCGATGCTAGTCGAAATGTGTTGACCGGCTACTTAGTTGCTGATTCCGATGCGGGAGATAAGGATGGCGTTGTTTCAGAACATTATGGAAAGCTTCGTTTACTTACTTTGCCGAGGACAACTATTGTTCCTGGACCTGGTCAGGTGCAGAACAACTTCAACTCTGACAGCGAAGTTTCTAAGCTTCTAAACATCTTGAGACAAGGTTCAACCAAGGTTCTCAACGGAAACCTATTGACTCTTCCTATTGGTGGTGGATTGTTGTATGTCCAGCCGGTTTATATCCAATCAACTGGTGAAACATCATTCCCACTTCTAAAGAAAGTCCTCGTTGCCTTTGGTGACAAGATCGCCTTCGAGGATAATTTGGATTCCGCTCTGAACGCTCTGTTCTCTGGAAACAGTGGCACCGGAGGAGTAACTCCACCGGTTGATCCTGGTCAGACTCAAGAGCAACGGCTGGCAACAGCTCTAGAGAACGCTCGTCAAGCAATGATTGATAAGGATGCAGCTATGAAGGCCGGAGACTGGACAGCATTTGGAAAAGCTGATGCTCGTCTGAAGGCTGCCATTGATGCAGCTTTGGAGGCAAGCAAATAGCAGCAAATTTGTGGTAGGCTGAAACTTCGCCGCGGGGTGGAGCAGTTCGGTAGCTCGCCGGGCTCATAACCCGGAGGTCGTAGGTTCAAATCCTGCCTCCGCAACCAATAGTGAAAAGGTCCCAACAATAGTTGGGGCCTTTTCTTTGTTGTAGATAACTCGAGTCGCATTTTTGCAAATTACGTATGCTCCTTGAATGCTGTTACTTGCCTCTTTTGCATTGGTTTCATCGAGCTGGGCACTGGCACCAAACTGCCCAAGTACCTTTAGCGCGGTTAGCACAACAATCGGTGCGGTTAGCGATTCAGCGCAACTTACGCTCTGTGCATCTAAGGCAACATTGATAAGAGGATCTAACGGGTCCTTGACCTTGGTTATAGGTTCGCAAACTAGCACTGCGCCTAAATGCTTGGTTTATCCAAATGGGCTGAGTTTAGATCTAACCTACAGTTTGCTATCTTCTGGGCATGTTGGCTGCTGGAGCCTATATCCTCCATATCAATCGGTTGCGATTGTGAATATTGGAAGGCCTAGCAAGGTAAAGCTCCAATCCGCACTTAAATCTTTCAAACCCGAAACACCAAAGATATTCCTTAAACCAGCCAAGGGTATTGAGGTAGGGACTCAGGTTCAGTTTTCGGCTTCGGCTAAAGATCAGGTGCTAAAGACTAAATTGTTGAACCTAGCTGCTCAAATTAGATTCAAGCCAACTAAATACAAGTGGAGCTTTGTTGAAGGCACCAAACAACAAATCAGTTCACTTTCTAAACCGAAATACATTCCAACAAGTCCTGGAGCTAAAAGCGCTTTGCTCACAGTCTCATATTCGGTTGAATACCTATTTACTGGGCTCACTAACTGGAATGTAGTCAAGCCAGATCTAGTGATCAATGCAAGTCCCGTGGCATTTACTGTGGGGGCCGCAGAGCCTCCAAAAACAACTTCAGGGCCACCGCGGCTAGTGAACTCACCTTGTAGTGTGGGCTCTACTGCTTGGCGTTGCTGATTTTCAGGCCATTGTCAGCAGATATTCATAAAATTATGTAGTTGGATACATAAAGTTGAACTTACGAAGATAGATAGGGCTCATAAATGTCGCATAACAGAAATCACTTTAATAACCAGTTCCTTGGTGAGAAAGTCTCGCTTCCTGCACCAAGCCAGCCAACTCAAACTCCAGTGAGCCGTAAGGCTCCAACAACTCTTGTTGTTGTTTTGATTGCGACTATCGGCTCAATCGTTGGTGCTTACCTGGGTGCTTACGGAGCTACTGGGTCGTTACCGTTTATTTCTTCAACACAAAATGTTGTGATCAATAACCCAAATAATGTGAACTGGGTTTCCGCTGCTGCGGCTAAGGGCTTACCTTCGGTTGTTACTCTTTCGGTTTCAGGAAAAAGCTCTGCGGGCACAGGATCAGGTGTGGTCCTTAACAGTGCAGGTTACATCCTGACCAATGCCCACGTGGTGACCTTGGACGGTGAAACTGAAAACGTAAAGATTGAGATAAAGACTTCAGCGGGGAAAATATTCAAGGCATCGATAGTCGGAACTGATCCAACAAATGACTTGGCAGTAATCAAGGCAGCAGGCTCAGGATTTAGTCCGATTGAATTTGCCGATAGTTCGATGGTCAACGTTGGAGATTTTGCCGTGGCGATTGGTTCTCCACTTGGTTATGACGCCACTGTCACATCTGGGGTTATCTCTGCCATGAACAGAACTATTTCAGTTGATTCTGCAGCTGTTCCAGAAGATGGAAGTTCAAGTCTTCAGCTCTGGCAAAACAGAAACGATAGAGCTCCAGTGAACTTGGATGTAATTCAGACCGATGCTGCCATCAACCCTGGTAACTCAGGTGGAGCACTTGTCAACGATAAGGGCCAGCTAATTGGAATCAACGTTGCTATTGCTAGCGCTGATAGTGGCAGCTCTCAAGTTGGAAACATTGGAGTTGGTTTTGCCATTCCATCGAATGTTGCCAAGCGAGTTGCAGATCAAATTATTAAAACTGGCAAGGTGAGCCATGGCTTATTAGGCGCGATGGTTTCTGATGCAAAGTTTTCTGATTCATCTGCATCTTTCAGCGTCGGTGCACTTAT
>CANLDE010000027.1 GCA_947489235.1 Micrococcales bacterium | reverse complement strand
GGTAGCAAAAAAGGGCCAACCAAAGCAGCTAATGCTTCGACTGGCCCTTTTCTAGAGCTATTTACTACTTAATCCAGTTGACCTTTGAGTCGGTACCCATAGGTGCACCATAGACCTTGGCTCTAACTACTTGAAGACCCAAAGTCCCCTTAGGTGCAGTAACCTTGATGGTTACCTCGCCCTTGGCATTTGAAACTTCAGACCATTCTTCAAGGTCGTTTCCTTCACCGAATGACTCAAATGTCACTGTGGTTCCAGCAACTGGCAAGCCAACTAGGTTAGTTAGCTTGTAGGTAAGAGTCTTGGTGGTTCCAGCCTTGACCTTCTGAGTCTTTACAGTCGCAGTTACCTTAGGGTTCACAAACGCTAAGAAGATAAGGTCCTTGTCTTCGCCACGTTCCTGAGCTTCAGTTGGGTGAGCGTAAAGGCTAGGAGCAATTGTGGTTTGAAGACACATTGTGTCATCGCCACAAGGGATTCCCTTTGAGTACTTGTTTAGCTTGTTCAGAGCGGAAGGGAACATTTCACCTGTGATGTTGTAGTTCTTCAGGTTGAATCTAGCCTTACCGAAAGCATCAGTTGTAGCAATCAGTGCGGTTTCACCAGCACCCATCTGAGGCTGATCGCCACACCAGTCGCGAACAATTGAACTTGAGTTAGGACGGTTGCTACCTGGGTAGTTGGTGCTGTTGGTAGTTGAGAATGTGGTCTTTGAACATGAGTACTTCTTGTTCACAATTAGATAAACAGTCCTGCTAGTCAAAGGAGCGCCAGCAGCGTTTGAGTACTTGAATTCCAAAGTAATTTCACTTCTAATATCCGCATACATAACACGAGCGTTTAGACCTTTACCGTAGTACTGATCCCATGACCCCTTGGCATCTGGGGTGAGGTTCACGCTATTGGTAGTACCAGGTAGCGGTGAAGTCATTCTCATGACTGTCGAACCAGCTACAGGTGCTGTGTAAGCAGCGTATGCAGGCTGAATCGAGATTGCGCCTAGCAAAGCTACAGCAGTGGCTGCCCCAACAAGAGTTCTTCTCGTATTAGTTTTCATTTGTTGCCTTCCTTTGTTTATTGTTTTGCTCGCACAAGCTTTGTTTATCGTGGGTTTACTTTTCCTACACCGTCAACTGAGTAATAACGCACCCAGTCGACATTTAGTGAAGTTGAATTTAGCTCAGGGTCGATTGAACCACCGAAGTGTCCGCCCATAGCCAAGTTATAAATAATGTAGAAGCTTGGATCTGATCCTTGAGCATTCTTGCCGAAAGGCCAGTTTGCCAGTCCTGTTTCAGATTTCTGGACTGTATAGACAAGAGAGTCATCGATGTAGAAGGAAATCTCATCTGGCTTCCACATCATGCCGTAACGGTGATAGTCCTCAGTTAGGTCAACACCAACATTCTTGGTTGAACCCTTGTAGGTGTGTCCACCACCACTGTTTCTGTAGTGAACAGTTCCATAGGTTATCTGAGGTGAATGACCTTTGAATTCCATAATGTCTAGCTCGCCACAGGCCGGCCATGGCACAGTTGCGATGTTATTTCCTAGCATCCAGAATGCCGGCCATGCGCCTGTGCCAGGTGAGAGCTTGATTCTTGATTCTAGATAACCGTAGGTAAAGCCAACTTTGTTGTAAGTAGTTATCTTTCCACTTAACCACTCACAGTTACCAAAGTAGCAGCTGTAGTTAGTGCTATTGGTTTGTCTTGTGGCCGAGATCTTGAGATTGCCTTGAACAGAACCGTCATGGGCATTCTTTGAAGCCAAGTAATACTGTCTCTCGCTGTTACCCCAACCACAGTTGTTGTAAGGAGAGCCACAGCCATCAGTTGTATCGGCAGTCCACTTTGTGCTATCTGGAGCAGTACCGGCAGCACCGCTAAATTCATCTGACCAGAGCAGTGTTCTTGTGATTGGGGCTATCGGATTACCTATGGTTAGCAATCGATCAATAGGAGTAGCAGCGAGGTATCCTCCGCCAGCAGGTGATGTCGCCCTGAGAACACAATCACCTAGTGCTAATGGATGAACTTTGTTGTCAATGATCGAACACTGCACTGGGGTAAGGGACGTGAAGACAATGTTGGAATTAGATGCTGATGCATATAGGCCCTGATCTGCGTCACTTAGATACATGTCAGCCGGTTGCCCAAAAGATAGTGAGTTTGGCTTAATTGATGCCTTCGGCATTGCGTTTACAGAACTGCCTAAGGAGATGTAATTTCCGCTTATTGCTGCAATGACAAATTTGTAGCTCGAGTTGTTGGTTAGCCCCGTAAAAGTGTGTGTGGTTGAGCTTGAGGAGACTTTCTTCACAGATTTCCAGCTACCTTTAGTAGCGGTGATCTGATAGCCACTTACCTTGAACTTGGCCGAGCTAGAACTCTTTACCCATTTGATTGTTACTTTTTTATCCGCTCCAATAGCCGAAACGCTCTTGACCTTGGCAATGGAGGCGTTGACAGTGGCGGCATTAGTTGCTGAGGTGATTCCTAAGAATCCAACACACAGCGCTGCAACTGTTACTAAACGCAAAATATTGCGCAAACGAACCTCCGAATAAAAATTTATCGTTTCGCACAAAACTTAGTTCAAGGCTAACAGACCCACTGTTCTAGGCAGGGAACGCTGGTAACTACCAGTAACCTCCCAGAAAAGTAGGTGCTAGGACTTTCTAGAGGTAAGAACCTGATCGATCAAGCCATACTCAAGTGCCCCAGCTGCAGTTAGAATCTTGTCTCGCTCAATGTCCTTGCTTACTTCTTCAACAGACTTGTTTGAGTGCTTAGCGATGGTTTCTTCTAACCAGACGCGCATTCTCATGATCTCAGCAGCCTGAATCTCAATATCTGATGCCTGTCCACGACCGCCACCACCTGATGCTGGCTGGTGAATCAAAATAGTTGAGTTAGGCAGAGCTAGACGCTTACCAGGAGCACCACCGGCTAGTAGCACAGCCGCAGCAGATGCTGCCTGACCCAAACAAACTGTTTGAATCTGAGGCTTGATGTACTGCATGGTGTCATAGATAGCAGTTAGAGCTGTGAAAGATCCACCAGGTGAGTTGATATACATGGTGATATCTCTATCTGGGTCCTGGCTTTCAAGAACTAGAAGCTGAGCCATGATGTCATCAGCGCTAACATCATCAACCTGAGCACCTAGGAAGATAATTCTGTCTTCAAATAGCTTTGTGTATGGGTCTAGGTAACGAGAACCGTAAGGAGTTCTTTCTTCAAAGGAAGGAAGAATGTAGCGAGCCTCTGGCATGTTTTTAGAATTCATATTTCCTATCCCTACTTCTTGCCAACGCCGGTTGAAACTGACGCAAATTCTTGAATGTGATCAACAAAACCATATTCCAAAGCTTCTTGAGCTGTGAACCAACGGTCACGGTCACCATCAGCCATTACTTGTTCAACAGTCTTGCCAGTCTGCTTAGCAGTGATAGCTGCAAGCTTTTTCTTCATATCGTTGATTAGGAAAGCCTGGGTCTGAATGTCTGCAGCTGTGCCGCCGAAACCACCACTTGGTTGGTGAAGTAGAACACGGGTGTTAGGTGTAATGAATCTCTTACCCTTAGCACCTGAGGTTAGAAGGAACTGACCCATTGATGCACACATGCCAATGCCAACTGTTACAACATCGTTTGGAACATATTGCATGGTGTCATAGATAGCCATACCAGCTGTGATAGATCCACCTGGAGAGTTAATGTATAGGAAGATGTCCTTGGTTGAATCTTCAGCTGCAAGAAGTAGCATCTTGGCACAGATTTCATTGGCGTTGTCATCGCGAACGTCGTCGCCTAACCAAATGATTCTGTCTTTAAGCAGTCTTTCAAAGACGTTGCTCTGCGGTAGGTTTTCAACCATTTAGTGCTCCTCTAATCTGTATCTTTTGCATAATCAAGATAACCGAGGAAAGACCAAAAACATTTGCATGTTCGCCACAGGCAATAATTGCCCATGAATTAGTTGTGGTCGTGACCCTCGTGGTTTTCAGGAGTAAAGCCGTCATCAGTCTTACTGAACTCGGCTAAATCGACGGCCTTACCTGAGCTGTCTGAGACCTTAGCGTTCTCTAGAACTACAGATAGTGCCTTACGTCTAGCGACCTCGGCTACGAATGAAGGGATCTGACCCTGCTCATCAACGCTCTTAACGAATTCGTTTGGATCCATGCCGTAAGACTGGCTTGCCTGCATTAGATACTGCAAAAGCTCGTTCTCGTTGACCCTAACTTCTTCTTTTTCAGCAATTGCATCAAGCAACATCTGGACCTGGAAAGACTTGGTTGATTCAATAGTCACTTCTGCACGGTGAGCATCATCTGCTTGACGACCTTCGCCTTCTAGGTGGCGCTCAACATCAGATTTGATCAGCTCGTCTGAAACAGGAACATCAACAAGCTTCAGTAGTTCTTCCGTTAGTAACTCTCTTGCCTGTAGGCCCTGGGTGTAAGACTTTGACTTCTTAATTTGGTCTTCAATAGATGCTTTTAGGTCTTTGACAGTATCGAATTCGCTTGCCATCTGAGCCCAAGCGTCATCAATTGCTGGAAGTTCACGTTTTTTCACAGCATTAAGAGTCACTGTGATTTCAGCTTCTTGACCGGCCTTTTCGCCACCAACTAGCTTGCTCTTGAAAGTAGTTACTTCACCAGCAGTCAAAGTGTCAAGCGCATCGTCAATGCCATCTAGCAGAGAGTCGCTTCCGATTTCATAGGAAATGTTTTGAGCCTGGTCAATCTGGTTGCCATCAACACTTGCTACAAGGTCAATAGAGGTAAAGTCACCCTTCTTGGCAGGTCGGTCAACTGTAGTAAGAGTTCCAAATCGTGAGCGTAAACGATCAATTTCAGCGTCTACTTCAATTTCACCAACCTTGATTACATCAACAGTTACTTTCAAACCCTTGTATTCAGGAAGTTTGATTTCTGGACGAACTTCAACTTCAATTTCAACAACTAGATTGCCCGCGAATGTCTTGTCATCTGGTGCCTGCTTAACATCAGCTGAAGGTGCACCTAGCGGACGTAGTTTCTCAGCTTCGATTGCAGATCGATATATGCTGTCCAGGCCATCATTGATGGCATGAGCCAAGATAGCTGGACGGCCAACTCTCTGATCAAGGATTGCAGCAGGAATCTTGCCCTTGCGGAAACCAGGAATGTTTACAGTTTCAGCGATGTGCTCGTATGCGTGATCAAGGCTTGGCTTGAACTCTTCAGGAGTTACCTCGATGTTTAGCTTGACTCGAGTTGGGGTTAGACGTTCAACAGTGGTTTTCACAAGTGGCTCCATTAGACATGGCCGAACAAAAAAGCCGACCTATTTTTATACAAATGTGGTCGGGGTGACAGGACTCGAACCTGCGATATCCTGCTCCCAAAGCAGGCGCGCTAGCCACTACGCTACACCCCGGTGGTTTTTATCCTGAATTTCTCAAAACAAAACAACCTCCGTAATACTAACCCATAGAATGTATGAGAGCAGAATAAATCAACAAATGCGGGTGTAGCTCAATGGTAGAGCCTCAGTTTTCCAAACTGATGGCGCGGGTTCGATTCCCGTCACCCGCTCCAAAAGCCCTAAAACTGGCAGCCTGGACACCAATAAAGCTTCCTAGTTGCCATTAGTTGTATTGCCACCAATCCCCCACAGCGCAGGCATATCTGCCCCTCACGCTTATAGACATAGTTCCGATCAGCCTTCTTCGTTCTCTTTTTTAGCCGTTCTTCACGGGTTGTCATAAAACCTGTGGACACGCCTACCTTCATGAGTTTGACTGAGTCAACCCAAAGTTCAGTTATCTGTTCGAGCGTTAGCGACTTACCTAATGCGTGTGGACTTATCTGTGCTCTGAAGAGAATCTCAGCCCGATAGACATTCCCGATGCCACTTACTACCTCCTGGTTCATCAGAAGTATTCCTATTGGGCTTGAAGAGTTCTTAACTCTCTCAATGAATCGTTGTTTTTGTAAACCCCTAGGATCTGAATTAGTTGGGTCGGGACCTAATCTGTTTTCAATTGCTTTCACAGCTTTTTTATCGATGACCTCACAAATAGTTGGTCCACGAAGATCAGCTAAAAACTCTTGAGTATAAAAACGTGCACGAACCTGACCGTAAAGCTCTTTCTCTAAACCTTCAACAAATCGCCATTTGCCATAAATACCTAGATGAACTCGGCAAGTTAAACCGTTATCAAATTTGAGAAAGAGTTGCTTGCCTATTGCTTTAGCGCTAACTAATACTTGCCCATCAATGAGTTTGGCTTCAGAAGAGAAACGTCCCTGCGGCGAATCAACTCGAATAACTTGGCCTTTGAATCTCTTATTGAAATCGTTGGCTGTTCTTTGAACGGAGTGACCCTCAGGCATTTACGACTACAAGTCCTTAAAGAATTTCAGAGGTTTGTTCGTAAGTTGCGATCTTGCCAATTCTTCTAATGTGTCTCTCGTCCTGCGAGAAAGGCTCAGCAATAAACGCTTTGATTAGTTCAAGGACTTCAGCCTGAGAGTGCTGCCTTGCCCCAACAGCGACCACATTGGCATCATTGTGCTGGCGAGCCAACTTGGCTGTATCTAGATTCCAAACTAGAGCTGCCCTAATCCCCTGGACCTTGTTGGCAGCAATCTGCTCACCGTTACCCGATCCACCCAAGACAATGCCCAGGGCTTCAATGCCAGCATCCTCATCTGCCCTGACTGCCAAGGCAGCGGTAATACAGAAACTTGGGTAATCATCAAGCGGGTCATACTCTTGAGGCCCGTGGTCAAAGACCTCTAGCCCTGAGGCCCTAAGTTCCTCAATCAGGAAGTGGCTTAGCTCTAAACCGGCGTGATCTGTGGCTATGTGTATACGCATCTTCTAAAAACCTTCTAGCAGTGTTGTTGGTCAATACTAGGCTAGTTGCTGTTGACAAAAACCCGACAAAGGAGTTGTAATGCCTGCTGAAAACCTGACCCGAATTGAAGCCGCCGAGCGTGCCGAACTTTTGGAAGTGTCTTCATACACCGTTGAACTAGACCTAATGAAAGGTGAGGAAGTCTTTGGGGTTACCACCACGGTCAAGTTCTCATGCAACCTAATTGGTGCCTCCACCTTCATTGATGCCATCACTAAGAAGGTTCACCGAGTTACCCTAAACGGCAAAGACCTAGATGTATCGGTAGCTGACGGTGTTCGCATTCAACTGGATAACCTAGCAGCGGATAACGAACTTGTAGTTGTCAGCGACAACCCATACATGCACACCGGTGAAGGTCTGCACAGATTCGTTGACCCAGTTGACAATGAGGTTTACCTCTACACCCAGTTTGAAGTTCCTGACTCAAGAAGAATGTTTGCAGTATTTGAACAACCTGATCTAAAGGCAACCTTCCAGTTCACTGTTACAGGACCTAGCAACTGGAAGATGATTTCTAACTCCCCTACCCCAACACCTGTTGAAAGAGGAGACGGAACATCCGTTTGGGTATTTGCACCAACTTCAAGAATCTCCTCATACATCACAGCACTTATCGCAGGTCCATACTCAGAGTGGCGCGATGAGCTAGTTAGCAGCGACGGCAGAACAATTCCACTTGGTGTTTACGGTCGTTCCTCTCTCGCTCAATACATTGATGCTGATTATCTTTTTGAAAAGACTAAAGAAGGTTTTACTTTCTTCGAAGAGCAGTTCAACTACCCTTACCCGTTCGAGAAGTATGACCAACTGTTTGTTCCAGACTTCAACGCAGGTGCAATGGAAAATGCAGGAGCTGTAACCATCACTGAAAGCTATGTTTTCCGTGGAGCAGTCAACGGATACATTAAGGAACGCAGAGTCATTACTGTTCTGCACGAACTAGCGCACATGTGGTTTGGGGATCTTGTCACAATGCGTTGGTGGAATGACCTATGGCTCAACGAATCTTTCGCTGAATACGCTTCATACCTTGCAACAGCAGAAGCTACCGAATACAAAGAAGCTTGGACTACCTTCACATCTCACGAGAAGTCTTGGGCCTACCGTGAAGACCAGATGCCTTCAACTCACCCAGTGGTAGCAAATATCAGAGACCTTGAAGATGTTCAGGTTAACTTCGATGCAATCACCTATGCCAAGGGTGGATCTGTTCTTAGACAACTTGTTGCCTGGGTAGGACAAGAAAACTTCATGAAGGGTCTTGCCTCTTACTTCAAGAAGCACGCCTTTGGAAACGCAGAACTAGTTGATCTACTAACCGAACTAGAACTAACTTCAGGTCGTGAACTTCGTGACTGGTCAAAGCTATGGCTTGAAACTTCTGGAGTGAACACTCTTCGTGCAGAACTGGACGAAGATGCTGATGGCAACATCACATCCTTCGCAATTGCCCAGTCGCACCACGTTGACTACCCAACCCTTCGTCCTCACCGACTAGGCATTGGTTACTACAACCTAGTTGATGGCAAGGTTGTCCGCACCCACCGTGTGGAAATCGACATCGATGGAGCAAGTACTCAAGTTCCAGAACTAGTTGGAACCAAGCGTCCTGACCTGATCCTTCTAAACGATGGTGACCTGGCTTATGCCAAGTTACGCCTTGATGACAAGTCATGGCAGACAACTCTGCATCACCTAGCAGATTTCTCTGACTCACAGGCTAGAGCACTTCTTTGGGGTGCAGCTTGGGATTCAACTCGTGATGCAGAAGCAGATCCGAAGGACTTTATCCACCTAGTTCTGAAGAACATTGCAACTGAATCAAATGCAACTGCGATGATGACTCTTTTGAACCAGATGGTAACTGTTGCAACAATGTATCTAAAGCCAGAGAACCGAGCTGAGTACAAAACCAAAATTGGTGATGCATTCATCGAAATGGCTAGAAAAGCAGACGCCGGCTCTGAAGCTCAACTTCAGTTCCTGAAGTTCTTCCCACGTTTCGCTTCAACGCAGGAACATGCAACAGCACTTCGTGGTTTACTAGCAGGAACTGAAAAACTTCAGGGTAGAGAAATCGACACTGACTTGAAGTGGGATCTACTAACCGGTCTAGTTACCCTTGGTGCTGCTGATGAAGCAGAGATCGATGCCATGTTGGCAACCGATAACACCGCTAACGGTCAGAAAGCTGCAGCGATGGCTAAGGCTGCTATTCCAACAGCTGAATCAAAGGCTAAGACCTGGACAACAGCAGTTGACACTGACCAATGGTCAAACACCATCCTGCAGTATTCAACAATTGGCTTCACAAGAGGTGCAACTGCTGAACTACTAGCTCCTTACGTTGACAAGTACTTTGCCGATGTATTGAAGATGTGGAACACCAAGACATTCAAGATGGCTGAATACGCCATTGTGAACTTGTATCCAATCTCTCTTGCCACCTCTGACCTAGCTGAAAAGACTAGAAAGTTCTTGGATACTCCTGAGGTAACTGCAATTCCAGCGCTAAGAAGATTGTTGGTTGAAAACCTTGACCCAATCGACAGAGCACTAAAAGTTCAAGCTCAAGACAGATAGTTCTAGGAGATAGTAATGCCAGCTTGGTTGATTAGCTTTTACGCTGACTGGGGACCTCTGCTACGCATTTCCCTAAGCATTGTTGCAGCTTTGGTTCTTCGAGCTCTGCTTGCATTTGCTATCCGCCGAGTTGTGAAATCAATCACCAAGAGTGTTCGAAGGATTGATGATCTAGCCAAGCAAGAATCACCTTTGGCTCAGGCACGACTTTTACAAAGAACTGAAACCATTGCATCTGTTTTAGGAAACCTAGCAACCTGGGGTCTAACCTTCACGGTGATTAGCGTTATCTTGTCTGAGGCAGGAGTCTCCCCTGGAGCCATTGTTGCTGGTGCCGGAATCTTAGGTGCAGGTCTAGGTTTTGGAGCTCAGTCACTGGTTAGAGATCTAATCTCTGGTTTGTTTATCGTCTTTGAAGATCAATACGGTGTCGGAGACTCAGTTGACCTAGGTCAAGCAGAAGGTGTTGTTGAAAGTGTTGGCCTTCGAGTAACTCAAGTTAGAGATCTTGAAGGAACACTTTGGTTTGTCCGTAACGGTGAAATCATGCGTGTTGGAAACCAGTCACAAGGTTGGGCCAGAGCAGTTATTGATGTTGCCCTCGAATATCAAACGGATGTAGCTCACGCCCAAGAAGTACTAGCCAAGGCAGCTAAAAGCATCGATGGCAAAGCATTGGGTGAACCAGAGATTTGGGGAATCAACGCTCTATCAGGTGACCAGGTTGTTCTAAGGCTGGTTCAAAAGACCAAGCCTGAAGATAAAGATTCAGTAGCCAGAGCATTGCGTCACGCAGTAAAGGTTGAATTCGACAAGGCAAACATCAAGCTGGCTAGTGGCGCTAACGCTATCTATGTCAATGTCAAAAACTAATGTCTGAAGATAACTTCGAAGACCGAGAAAGAGTTGAGACAGTTCGACTTACTCACCAGTCAGGAATGAATGTTGAAGGTGACATTTACGAACTAGTTGGTGGCAAAGAATTCTTTGTGAAGCTAACAACCAAGTTCTACGAAGGCGTGGCCTCAGATCCAATCCTGAAACCTATGTATCCAGAAGAAGATCTAGGTCCTGCCGCAGTTCGTTTGCAGATGTTCTTAGAGCAATACTGGGGCGGCCCTGCTACCTATCAAGAACAAAGAGGTCATCCTCGTCTTCGCATGCGTCACATGCCATACAAGATCAATCCAGAAGCTAGAGCTGCATGGCTTAAGCACATGAAGGCAGCTTTAGATGCTCAAGCACTTCCTGAGCTATACCACGCACAAATTTGGGGCTATCTAGATCGAGCAGCAACTGCAATGCTCAACACGATGGAAAATTAGCTTCTAGGAGCTACATAATCTTTAGCAAATTTTGCTAATACGTGACCGTGCTCTGAACTGAGTCTTACCCAATCCCCTGAAACGTACCAAGGCACTATTTCACCTTCGCTAAGAAAACCTAAACCAGCAGCAACAAAGGCAGAACCCATAGGTAGTGGGAACTTGTAGTCAAATGCTCTACCCCAGATTTCACTTCTTACTCTTGCTGCAATTGGACCGCCAACAGATGAAGGAAGTGTTTCTGAAACTTCAGCTATTCCCTTTCGAGCAATCTCAGTGAGTTCACCCTCAGGAATTTCTCCACCTAATTCCCAACCTGTTCGAGTTGGTGTTTCTGTGCTCCAAGCAACTTGAACTAAATCTAGATCTAGCGATATTTGATTCTCAGTTGCAGTGTTCTTGCCGGAAAGGTTTAGAAGACGATCAGACAAACTCAAGGATTCTTCTTGAACCTCTCCTTTAGCAACCCCTTGAACTATTTCGAGCAATCCAGCTATAGAAACAGTGACATCAAACTCTGTGGCTTGAGCTAACTGTAAAGTTCTAAGCCCTAAAACAATCGGTGCATCTTGTTGGTATTCGCCGCTATAGATAGGTGCGACATAAACAGTTAGCACATCGCCATAGGCTCTAAGCCTTACTGCACCTATAGGGTCCATGCGCTTAGCTCTATCTAGGTATTTACCTAGATCTTCTACATCGGCAGTGGTTGGCAGAACAAAAGTGTTTTTCATGCCTAGTCTCTAGTTAGACGTCTATAGGTTGAACGATGAGGCTTAGCTGCCTCTGGTCCTAGACGAGCAATCTTGTTCTCTTCATAACCCTCGAAGTTACCTTCGAACCAGTACCACTGGTCAGGGTTATCATCGGTGCCCTCATAAGCCAGAATGTGTGAGGCAACTCTGTCTAGGAACCATCTATCGTGCGTGATCACCACAGCACAACCAGGGAATTCTAGAAGAGCATTCTCTAGGGAACCTAGGGTTTCAACGTCCAAGTCGTTTGTTGGCTCATCCAGTAGCAATAGGTTTCCACCCTGCTTCAAAGTAAGGGCTAGGTTCAAACGGTTACGCTCACCACCGGAGAGAACTCCAGCTGGCTTTTGCTGGTCTGGACCCTTGAATCCGAAGGCTGCTACATATGCTCTGGATGGCACAGTTACATTACCAACCTGAAGGAAATCCAAACCATCAGAAACAACTTCAAACAAAGTCTTGTTTGGATCGATACCACCACGTGATTGGTCAACGTAAGAAATACTTACGGTCTCACCAATCTTTAGTTCTCCACCATCTAAAGGCTCTAAACCAACGATGGTCTTGAACAGTGTTGATTTACCAACACCGTTAGGACCGATTACTCCAACGATTCCGTTACGAGGCAGTGAGAAGCTAAGGCCACTGATAAGTGATCTGCCTTCAAAACCTTTTTGTAGGTTATTAGCTTCAAGAACAATTGAACCTAATCTTGGGCCAGGTGGAATCTGAATTTCTTCGAAGTCAAGTTTTCTAGTTCTATCAGCTTCAGCTGCCATCTCTTCATAGCGAGCAAGACGTGCCTTTGATTTAGTCTGACGAGCTTTAGCAGAAGATCGAACCCAATCAAGTTCATCGCCAAGACGCTTAGCAAGCTTGGCATCTTTCTTACCTTGTACCTCTAGACGCTCACGCTTTTTCTCTAGATAGGTTGAGTAGTTACCTTCGTAAGGGTAAGCACGACCTCTATCTAGTTCTAGAATCCACTCGGCTACGTTATCTAGGAAGTATCTATCGTGAGTAACGGCCAATACAGCACCTGGATACTTAGCAAGGTGTTGTTCAAGCCAAAGTACTGATTCAGCATCTAGGTGGTTTGTTGGCTCATCTAAAAGAAGTAGGTCTGGCTTTTCTAGAAGCAATTTACAAAGAGCAACTCTTCTACGCTCACCACCAGATAGATGAGTAACAGCAGTATCTCCAGGTGGACAACGCAGTGCATCCATAGCTTGATCTAGTTGGCTATCTAGATCCCAAGCATCGAGGTGATCAATCTCTTCTTGGAGTTGACCCATCTCAGCTAGCAAAGTGTCGTAGTCGGCATCAGGGTTAGCCAGCTCAGCGCTAATCTCGTTGAAGCGATCAAGCTTTGCTTTGATGTGTGCAACAGCTTCTTCTACGTTTCCAAGAACTGTCTTCTCTTCGTTTAGTGGTGGCTCTTGCAGCAGAATTCCTACGCTGTGTCCTGGAGAGAGTCTGGCTTCACCATTAGAAGGTGTATCCATTCCAGCCATAATCTTTAGAACTGTTGATTTACCAGAACCGTTAGGGCCGACAACACCAATCTTGGCTCCTGGATAGAAAGCAATGGTTACATCGTCGAGAATGACCTTATCCCCGTGTGCCTTGCGGGCTTTATGCATTTGGTAGATAAATTCAGCCATTTTTGGTCCCTTAAAGATAAATGCGACACTCACAAACAAGTTCGCTCGCAGATAAGTATATCCGACAGAGTTTAGGCGTCAGGTGCCTAACACATGCTTACTTGAGTGTGAGTGTCGCTACCAGCAGCAATTTAGGGCAGAGTGCTGCTGGATTCTTTGGCTCAGCTGTTTGCTAAAGCCTTGGATTTACCTTTAGTCACAGGCTCTTCCTCATCTAGTTCATCTGGGGCTGGAGCGCTGTCCTGATCTGCTTCACGTAGATTCACTGTTCGAGTAAAAGTGCTTGAACCCCACATCATGTCGTGGCCGATGGTTTCTGATTCAATCTCGACTGAAGTGCCAGTGCGCTCGCCGTTATCCCAATCTCTAACTCTGAGTCGACCCATTACAACCACTCGATCTCCTTTTGAAACTGAGACTGCGACGTTGACTGCAAGCTGACGAAATGCTGTGATGGTGAACCAATTGGTTTCAGCATCAACCCAACGATTGAGTTGTTTATCGTATTTGCGCAGCGAAGCTGCTAAACGAAATGAAGTGATGGGTAAACCATCTTGAGTGACTAGGTGTCTTGGTGTTGTGGCTACTAAACCGGTGACGCTGTATTGATCTGACATGTGTTGCCTTTCTGAAAAGTTTTATAACTGATTCAGAAAGATTGCCAAGAAAACTAAATTCTTGCTTTAGTTTTCCACAGCCAAGTATTTACTTCAGGTACTGAGTAAACGCAGATCTAGTTTTAGCC
>CANLDE010000026.1 GCA_947489235.1 Micrococcales bacterium | reverse complement strand
TGGCCAGGTCCATAGCCCTCATCAGTAGCCTTTGTTTGCGAAGCTCAGGCTTGTGCTTCATTAGAAATGGGCTGATTCGGCTAATGGAGATAGCACTGTCAAGGGACATACGCCAATTATCAATGAGAGGTTGAGTGGCCCTAGCGTTTTTTAGAGCCTGGTTTGAAAGGCTCTTGTTGGTATCTCTAAGGGCTAACCGAATATCCTGCAGAGTCTCGATAAAGAAGTCAAAGAGCTTATTGGCATCTGTCCTTGCTATTCCTCTAGGGTCTCTAGGAATCAGAGCGGTGACGATAAGAGCCATGACTCCACCAATGAGGCCATCGAAGGTTCTAATGAAAACTCCGCCATCTGGAGCTGGAAGTATTTGCACCAGCATAGATTGAATGGCAGCGGTTACTGCAAAAGCTGAGCTTGCTGAAATCAATCTTGCTAAAAGTAAAACGGTAAGTAACACAAGTGCTATTTGTAATATCCCAGAACCAAAGTAAATGATTGAAATCTCACTGATAGCAATTCCAACAACCATCCCGATAGCTGTTTGAAGAATTCTTCGCGGTCTAGCATCTCTAGAAAAACCTAGTGATGTAATGCAAACTGTAATGGCTAGTAGTGGTGATTCATGCTGTAATCCATAGTGGGCAAGTGAATACGCAAGTAAAGCTCCGATAGTGATCTGTGCAGCAGGAGCTAAGGATTCAACAACTCTGCTAAGTGAATCTCTAGGGCTCCACTTCATCGCTTACCCCTAAGCCCGCTCACATCCACAACAGCACCTGCATCGATTGGAACAATAACTTCTTGTGTAGCGCTCAGCTCTTCGCCTGTGGCTGCTGTAACAATTCTTAGTTCGATATCAATTGGAGTATTTCTCTTGACTAGTGCAAGAGCTATTGGACCCATCTCATGATGTTGACCGACTGAAGTAACTTTTCCAATAGCATCTTCAGCTGTGCCAAAGACTTCATCGCCAAGATCAGGCAATGAGTGAGCAGAGCCATCAAGGTGTAAGAAGACTAAGCGCCTAGGTGGATGACCTAGGTTGTGAACTTTAGCAACAGCTTCTTGACCTCGGTAACAGCCCTTACTCATGTGCACAGCACTTGCCAGCCAATCAAATTCATGCGGCAATGCTTTATCATCTATTTCATTAGGTCCAGTGGGCCTTTTAGCTGCAACCCTGAGAGCATCTAGAGCCATGGTGCCGCAGTGCTTGAACTCTTTCCATACTGAGTCCAGCTCAGCCATAGGAACAAGAGATTCCAAGTATTGCCAAGGTTCAGTTGGGTTCTCGCCATAACGCCAACCACCAACAGCTGTTTCAGGCCATGGATCAAGCCATGAGATTACTGAGCCTGAAACTGATTTCGCCCAGGTGGCAATAACGGCGTAGTCTGCAGATTTATCTTCAATTGTTACTTTCGCTCTGAAAACCATTCTTTGTAATTGGCTAACCAAAGTATCAACTTCAGCAGAGTAAGTAATCAGCCAAGCCTTTTCACCATCATCAACAATGTGAAAGTCTCTCACGATACGACCCTGAGCATCAAGCCAAAGAGCTTCAACACAAACACCGGGCTTGAGATCATCTAGTTTTTGACTTAGTAAGTCATTGAGCCAAGTCAATCTATCTTCGCCAGAAACTACTAGAATCGATTTCTCTTCAAGATAAACAGCCGATGACCCTGCAACAAATTCTCTTTGTTCAACAAGTGGATTAGAAAAACTCTGAGTCATTAGACGCGATCTAGTTCAACAGATACCAGTGGCACAAGTGCATCACGAACAGATGAGGCTACTTCCATAACCCAAAGAAGTTTCACAACACCTTCTTTAGTTAGGGTGCCATACATCCGTTCACCATAGCCCCAGCCTTTACCGGCTTCAATCAGGTGAAGTGGCATGTGGCTTCCAGTGACAGTTCTCATATCTATTCGACCTTTTAGAACTTGGCCTGCATAAAACTCATATGCTCCACCTGGGTGAATGATTGAAGCTTCGATATCAAAGCCGCCTCTTTCATTGCGCAGGGTATCTAAATCTTCAGCAGAACTAATCTTTCTTGACCCCTGGCCAGGCAACACCAATGGTCCATAGTCTGCCTCTTCAGCAGGTTTAGCTAGACGCCAGAAACCTAGTTCAGCCGGTAGTTCAATATCTTTTGATCCATCGGTCTCATCACCTAGGAGACGAGACGTTGCGTGATAGGTAAGGTAATTACCTTCACCAACAGAGAAGGTAACTTTTTGCTGAAACTTTTGTTCAGCTGAATCCTCATTGGCAACATATTTATTGCTAACCACGCCAATGCCCTCCCAGGTGCCAACAAGAAAGGCAAGTGGGGTTAGTTCTAAGGGTAAACCTTCAGGTAAAACGAACAACTAGCGCTGACCCTTGAAGAGCTTGTATAAAACCAAAAGGCTGATAGCGCCGATAGCTAAACCAGCAAGGATAAGTAACCCTAAAAAGAAGATATCGATAGACATAGGTCAAGTTTATGGCTTGAGCAAAATATAGATGCCAGCGAGAGCCAGAATTGCATAGGTTCCGCCAGCAACGTAAATCAAACGCTCCACTATTCCCTCGGTGTGTGAGGTAACCAAATGAACTAGCGAAACCAAAGCCAGAGCACCTGCAGCTAGAACACCGAAGCCTCTAATCGCCTCACCCTGATCCATGGTCAGAATGACAATCACAGCACCAATGGCAACCAGTACCCAGAGGGAGACTATTGGTAACCATGCGTTCTTCATAAAATCCATCATGCCCTATGCCTTGCTCCATAAGGGTAGGATTTAAGGAATAAACAGGAGATATTCGTGGCTCATTTGCTCGTTTTGTCTGAGAATCCAGACAAAGGACTACTTCCTTCGCTGGCCCTGCTCAGCCACAAGGTGCGACACATCCCTGCTGAGCCTGCTGCCCTAATCAACGCACCAGGTGCTGACCTGATCCTGTTAGATGCAAGAAAAGATTTAGTGGTAGCTAAATCTCTTGCCAGCCTCCTAAGAGCCACAGGCTTAGCCTGTCCATTATTCCTAGTTATCAGTGAAGGTGGGTTGGCAGCTATTTCTAGAGAGTGGGGAGCAGATGACTTCCTTCTTGACTCAGCAGGTCCTGCTGAAATAGATGCTCGCATCAGATTGGCACTATCTAAGTCGAGCTTCAAAGAGTCAGAGGGAAAGATTCAGGTTGCTGGAGTTGTTATTGATGAAGCAGCCTACTCAGCTAAAGTAAATGGTCAACCAATGGACCTTACTTTCAAAGAGTTTGAACTACTAAAGTTTTTAGCCCAGCATCCTGGTCGGGTATTCACCAGAGACCAACTATTGAGCGAAGTCTGGGGTTACGACTATTTTGGTGGTACAAGAACAGTTGATGTTCACATCCGAAGACTCAGATCAAAACTAGGTGACCTAGATGCTCTGATTGGCACTGTTCGGCACGTTGGGTACCGCTTTAACGCTCCAAATGATGAAACCATGGAGGTTTCAGGCGGTTACTAAACGTTAACCAAATAGCAAGAAAGAACTGCAAGGATTACAGGTATGTCTGAAGAGACCATGGCGATCACCCTTCCACCGGATGGGCACGATTTGCCACGCGATCGTTTTCTTGATCGCGAGCTATCTTGGCTTGCCTTCAACGAACGTGTGCTTGAACTTGCCGAAGATAAGTCATTGCCACTTCTTGAAAGAGTTAACTTCCTAAGCATCTTTGCCTCAAACCTCGACGAGTTCTTTATGGTCCGAGTAGCTGGCTTGAAAAGACGTATCGAAACAGGTTTAGCCGTTACCTCTAGTTCTGGATTTGAACCTGCAGAAGTGCTTACCCAAATTAGCGAACTGGCACACAAACTGCAGCAAAGACATAGCGCTCTGTTCATAAATGAAATAGAACCTGCTCTTGAACAGGTTCGCATTAACATCACCAGTTGGGACAAACTGGAACAGGCAGAGCAAGAACAACTTACGGATTACTACCGCAAGCAGATATTCCCTGTGTTGACTCCCCTTGCAGTTGACCCTGCTCACCCATTCCCTTACATTTCTGGTTTGTCTTTGAACATTGCTGTAATGATCAAGCACCCAGAAAATGACTCTCGTCTTTTTGCCAGAGTAAAAGTTCCACCGACACTACCTAGATTCATCAGAGTGCCTGGTGCAAGTTCCGGTGTGAAATTTATAACCCTAGAAGAAGTTATCGGTCATCACCTGCAAACCTTGTTTGAAGGAATGCAGATAATTCAGTTCCATAACTTCAGAGTCACTCGAAATGAAGACTTAGAAGTTGACGAAGATGAGGCAGAGAACCTGCTCCAAGCACTCGAGGCTGAGCTTGCTCGCCGAAGACTTGGGCCTGCTGTTCGACTAGAGGTATCAAAGAGTATTGACCCGGTAGTTCTAGAACTACTAATGGAAGAACTAGATATTGAAGAAGAGGATGTCTATAAACTCGAAGGTCCACTGGATCTAACTGGACTTTCTGACATTGCTTTTCTAAAGAGATCTGATTTGCACTATGTCGCGCATCAGCGAATCACTAACCGATATCTCAAGGCAGCCTCAGATGAGGGCATAAGCATCTTTAGTGCACTTCGTCAAAGAGATATTCTGCTGCATCACCCTTATGAATCTTTCTCCACAAGTGTTCAGGCTTTCATTGAACAGGCAGCAGCTGACCCTAAAGTATTTGCAATCAAGCAAACGCTTTATAGAACCAGCGGTGACTCCCCGATTGTTGATGCACTAATTAGTGCTGCTAAATCTGGCAAGCAGGTTCTTGCTCTGGTTGAGATCAAGGCTCGCTTTGATGAACAGAACAACATCGGTTGGGCTAGAAAGCTTGAGCAAGCAGGTGTGCACGTTGTTTATGGAATTGTAGGTCTAAAGACTCACTGCAAGCTCGCTCTGGTTATTCGACATGAAGAGGGCAAACTCAAGCGTTACTGCCACATCGGCACAGGTAACTACAACCCGAAGACTGCTCGATTCTATGAAGACTACGGTCTACTTACTAGCCGTGATGAAGTTGGTGAGGACATTGCCAAATTGTTCAACCGACTATCTGCCTACGCTGAAGATCTCTCTTTCAATGAGGTTATGGTCTCCCCTGTGGGAGTTAGAACAGGCCTTACCTCTCTAATTGAGGCTGAGGCAAAGAATGTTAAAGAGGGTAAGCCTGCAGGAATTCAAATCAAATTGAACTCTCTAGTTGATGAGCAAATTATTGACTCTCTCTATAGAGCGTCCATGGCTGGTGTAAAAGTCGAGATTCTGGTGAGAGGAATGTGTTCACTAAAGTCTGGTGTTGTAGGTCTTAGTGAAAACATAACTGTGCGTTCGATTCTGGGTAGGTATCTTGAACATTCAAGAATTTTCCGTTTCATAAACGGTGGAACACCTCTTGTGTTTATTGGTTCTGCAGACATGATGCACAGAAACTTAGATAGAAGAGTTGAAACTCTTGTTCGCCTTCGCCAAGAAGATCACTTGCGTGAAATGCAAATCCTGTTTGAACTTGCGATGCACCCGCAGGCAAGTTCATGGAACCTAGAATCTGACGGTAGTTGGAAGCGTAATGGCTCTGTCGAGCCAGACACTGGATTCTTCGACTACCAGGATCAAATAATGTTGCGCACACTCACTCAACGCCCTGGTTTGAGCTAATGGCAGTAGTTGCAGCCGGCGCTTTGTTATGGCGCAAAGAAAAAGATGGCCTAAAGGTACTGCTTATTCACCGTGGCAGATACGACGATTGGAGCTGGCCCAAGGGCAAGCTTGATCAGGGTGAAGGTATAGCAGAAGCTGCCGTTAGAGAAATCAGAGAAGAGACAGGACTCAAAGTTTCTCTTGGTCCAAAACTATTTGAAAGCAAATACTCCCTTGACAATGGTTCCAAAAAAGTCGTGCATTACTGGTCAGCAAAAGTTTCCGACAAGGCGCTAAAGAATCAGCGCTTTGCGCCAGATGAAGAAGTTAGTTCTTTCAAATGGGTAAGTGTCTCTGAGGCTAAAAAAATGCTCACCTATGAGCATGACAATGATCCCTTGGATGTATTAGTTGAGCTCAACAAGGCAAACGCTTTAGACACCCGACCAATCATCATCCTGAGACACGCAAAAGCCACCCCAAGAGAGCAGTGGAAAAAAGGTGAGGCGACAAGGCCGCTATTGCCAACTGGACTAATACAGGCTGCCTCATTGGCCACAACACTCAAGGCGTATAGCCCTAGGTTGGTGGTCACTAGCAGATGGAAGCGCTGCATGGACACGGTTCTTCCATACCTAAACAAACACAAGTCAAAGCTTCTTGAGCGCTCGCAGCTCAGTGAATTGGGTGCTAAAAACGGCCCTAAGCGCACCATCAAGTTAATTGACAAACTAATTGCTTCGGGTAAAGGTGTAGTCATTTGTAGCCATCGACCTGCCCTCCCTACTATTGTCAAAGCCCTAAGCCCCTATGGAGATAAATCTCAGCGCAAGGATCTAGAGGAGGTAATAGCTATGAATCCAGCCGAGATGTATGTTCTGCACATGACGAAACCAACAAACAAGAGCAAGGGCAAAATAGTTGCTATTGAATCTATTGCCCCTGCTTTTGACGATTAGTCTTTGTACATGACAAATTCCCCTGATAACTGGTTGAGCTGGAAAGAATCCCGTGACCGTGTTTTCTCAGATCCAACTGGCTTTCTTGCCATCACCGATCTTGTTTGGCTTACTCAAGAACCACAAGAAATTAAAGGCTTATCCGGCAGCTGGTATGCCGATGGAATCACTATCCACGTTATCGACAGCTCAAGAGGTGAGTATGTTTGGGATTTAGAAAAACTAGGTGACACCTCTTTTGAACTCGATGGCATCAAAGTTGAACTAGCTGTTAGAGGTGGATCTGCTGTGGTTCGACCAAGAGATCCGAATTCTGAAATGTTAAGAAGTTTTAGTGGTGTAAAAACATTTGATTACAATCCTGAATTTTCAGTAGTTGCAACACTTGAACTAAATGATGCTCCTAAGGAAGTTGTTGTTGGATCAATTGTCGAAGGAATGACACAAGGTTATGTTTCCCCTGGTGTTTTAGTTTTTGAACTAAATGGTGAGACTCATCGATTGATTGCTTTTGAAAAAGCGTCAAGTCAAGATCTAACTGTTTACTTCAAAGATGCAACTTCCGGTAAGACTAGTTATGGAACTGCGCGTTCAGTTACCGCTAATCATCAGCCTGATGGCACATTCCTTCTAGACTTCAACTTCGCAGGTAATTTCCCATGTGCTTATACCGACTTTGCTACCTGCCCACTTGCTCCAGTTGAAAACAACCTAAAGGTTGCTATCGAAGCTGGTGAATCTAAACCCGATAGACGAAACACTGCTGATGGAATAAAGGAACAGGTATCAAATTGAACAATGAGATAGCCAAGGACTTACCAATGCTGCTAGATGAATCTGGTAAGCCTGCACTATGTCTTGTTACCGGTGCTACCGGATACATCGGTGGTCGTCTAGTTAGAGAGCTTTTGCACCAGGGCTATCGGGTACGAGTCATGGCTCGCCATGTTGAGAGATTGACCAGTTACCCTTGGTTCAACCAGGTTGAGGTTGTTGAAGGTGATGCAAACGACGAGCTAGCGGTTGATAAGGCTCTAGCCGGAGTTGATGTTGCTTACTACCTACTTCACGCCCTGCATGTTCGTGAAGACTTCGAAAGACTTGAAAAGGAATGGGCAACCACCTTTGGCAAGATGGCTAAGAAAAACATTGTCAAGCGCATGGTTTACCTAGGTGGTATGGCTGACAGTGAGAGCAAGCTAAGCGCTCACCTTTCCTCAAGAGCAGAAACCGGTGAAATTCTTCGATCATCTGGAGTTCCAACTGTGGAACTTAGAGCCGGTGTTGTAATTGGTTCGGGATCGGCATCATTTGAAATGTTGCGCTATCTAACCGAACGTATTCCTGTGATGGTCACACCTAAATGGGTAACTGTAAGAATTCAACCGATAGCAGTAAGAGATGTTCTTAGATATCTAGTTGGCGCTGCAGGCATAAAAGAAGAACTAAATGCTCACTTTGATATTGGTGGGCCAGAAGTTCTCACCTACCGTGAATTGATGATGCAATACGCAGAGGCTGCTGGCCTTCGTAAGAGAATCATCATGCCGCTTCCAGTGCTCACTCCAAGACTTTCAAGTGCTTGGGTTGGATTGGTAACTCCAGTTCCAATTACTTTAGCTAGAAGACTTATCGATAGCTTGAAGAATGAAGTTGTTTGTTCTGATGATTCAATCAAGAAATACATTCCAGATCCAAAAGCAGGTCTAACAACATTCAAAGCAGCTGTTGCACTTGCTCTTACTCGTATCAAAGAAGCCAACGTTGAAACTCGTTGGTCTAACGCAGCCTTGCAGGGTGGACCTAGCGAACCACTTCCAACTGACCCAACCTGGGCTGGTGGAACTTTGTATTCAGATGTCAGAACAGAGACAACTCAAGATCCAATCGATAAGGTTTGGCAGCGCATTGAATCAATCGGTGGTGACAACGGTTACTCAACTGCCACCTGGGCTTGGGAACTAAGAGGTCTTCAGGATCGACTATTCGGTGGTGTTGGACTTCGTCGCGGTCGTCGTGACCCTTACTTCCTTATCGAAGGTGAAGCACTGGACTTCTGGCGTGTAGAGGCCTTAGAAAGACCTCATCTTCTTCGCCTAAGAGCAGAGATGAAGATGCCGGGGCTCGCTTGGCTGGAGTGGAACGCAGAGTCCACAGCAGAGGGCGGAACTAAGGTCATTCAGAGGGCCATATTCGTCCCTAAAGGCCTGCTAGGGCACATCTACTGGCTCACAGTGCTGCCTATGCACGGGCTAGTGTTTCCGAGCATGGTCAAGCATATTGCCCATGACACCAAGATCAAACGCCGCAAATAGACTGGGGTAATGAAGAAGACAACTCTGGCCATTTTTGCCTTGTTGTTTGTGACCATCGCTTGGGGTGCATCGTTTGTTGTGATGAAACCAGCCATGGTCAAGATTCCAGTCTTTGACTTTCTAGCCATCAGATTCACAATCGCAGCTGCACTAATGATTGCTGTTAAACCCCAGGTCCTAAAAGCCTTCAGAGGTCCAACACTGCTCTATGGAGTTATCCTCGGAACTGTTCTTGGTTTTAGTTATGTAACTCAAACCATCGGACTTACTCTTTCAACAGCTGCCATCACAAGTTTCATCACAGGACTTTATGTAATCCTCACACCAATACTGATTTGGATTCTTTTCAAGAGAAGACCAAATTCCATTGTTGCCCTTGGTGCAGTTCTTGCAACAGTTGGCTTAGGTTTTATCACCATCAAAGATGCGTCATTTGACTTTGGTCAAATATGGACCATTCTTTGCGCACTTGGTTTTGCACTTCACATCGTGGGCCTAGGTAAATGGTCACCGGGCAAAGATGTTTATGCCCTCACAGTTATTCAACTAGTAACTGTCGCAGCTCTCTGTTGGATCGGTGCCTTGCCTGATGGCTATCAAGCACCTGTCGATTTTGAAGTTTGGTTTGCTGTGCTATTTACCGCAGTGTTTGCAACCGCTCTCGCCTTCTTCATTCAGACTTGGGCTCAGTCGATTATGGATGCCTCGAGGGTAGCAATCATCTTGACTATGGAGGTAGTCTTTGCCGCCCTTACTTCAGTTGCAGTTGGACAAGAGATATTGTCTATGCAGGTAATCTTTGGTGGAACACTAATGCTGGCTGCGATGCTCCTGATCGAGTGGCCAAGAAGAGATATGAAGCCAGAGGATGTAATTTACGAACCGATGGCTCACTAGGAGAAGGTAATGATTCTCGCAATTGATGCTGGCACCACTGGGGTAACTGCAATTGCCATTAACAAAGATGGCTCAAAATCTGCCCACGGCTACCAAGAGTTCCCTCAGCACTTTCCTCAACCAGGTTGGGTTGAGCACGACTTAGAGGAGATCTGGCAGGCAACTAAGTCAGCTGTCAAGCAAGTTATAGATTCTCTAGGTGAAGTCAACTTCAAAGGTCTTGGTATTACTAACCAGAGGGAAACAGTAGGCCTCTGGGACAGAAACACACTAGTCTCCCCCACTCCTGCAATTGTCTGGCAGGACAGAAGAACAACTCAGATTCTTGAAGATCTAAGAACTAATCCCACTTTTAGTAAAGTCCAACAACTAACCGGCTTACCTTTAGACCCATACTTCAGTGCGTCTAAACTTCGTTGGATTGCTCTAAATAAACCAGAGATCTGGAAAGAAGTTACCAACGGAAATCTAATCGCTGGAACAATTGACTCTTACCTAATCTCAAGACTTACTAACGGTGAATCACACATCACTGATGCATCTAACGCATCTAGAACTCAGCTCTATGACATTCACCAGGGTAAGTGGTCAGAAGAACTTTTAGATCTATTCGCCATTCCCCTCATGGCTCTACCAACAGTTGTTGATTCAAGTGGACAATTGGCAACAACTAACCCGGAAAGCTTCTTTGGATTAACTATTCCTATTTCAGGGATAGCAGGAGATCAACAGGCTGCGCTATTTGGTCAAACACAGTTTGAAGTTGGTGGCGCTAAATGCACATATGGAACAGGTGCCTTTATCTTGCAAAACATGGGAACCAAATCTTCAGTATTAGATAACGGACTCATCACCACAGTTGCTTGGCAACTAAATGGAGTGAGAACCTATGCAAGCGAAGGATCTGTCTTTGTTGCAGGAGCTGCAGTTCAATGGCTAAGAGATGGACTAAAGATTATTGAAAAATCTGCAGACTCTGAAACTCTTGCAAGAACAGTCCAAGACAACGGTGGCGTTGTCTTCGTGCCTGCACTAACAGGTCTAGGTGCTCCTTACTGGGAACCTAAAGCTACTGGTTCAATCTTTGGATTGACCAGAGGAACAACCAACGCTCACATAGCCAGAGCAACACTTGAAGCCATCGCCTTCCAAGTAAAAGATATCTTTGATGCCATGGGCCAAACCGGCATCAAACTCTCTAGTCTTCGTGTCGATGGTGGAGCATCAGTTAACAGCCTGCTCATGCAGTTCCAAGCAGATCAACTTGGAGTGCCCCTAGAGAGACCTGTGGGCCTGGATTCAACTGCTCTAGGTGCTGCCTATCTAGCAGGCCTGGGAGTTGGGTTCTGGAGCACTCTTGGTGAACTAGAGAACCTGAACCCAGTTGAGAAAACCTTTGAACCAGAGCCTTGTAGTCCAGAAGCCTACGCCCGCTGGAAGCAGGCCGTAAAGGCAACTATTGGCTTCGTGGGAAAATAGCCCCTATAAAAAGTTAGAATAGACAGTCTGCAAAGTAGACAAAGAGGGCCTCTAGCTCAGTTGGTT
Organism: Micrococcales bacterium; assembly: GCA_947489235.1. Taxonomy (GTDB): domain Bacteria; phylum Actinomycetota; class Actinomycetes; order Actinomycetales; family Microbacteriaceae; genus Rhodoluna. The sequence goes on along the minus strand of CANLDE010000026.1, from coordinate 2,670 downwards.
AGAGCAACGGACTTTTAATCCGTGGGTCGTCGGTTCGATCCCGACGGGGCCTACCAAGCGGAAATCCCAGTTCTTGTAACTGGGATTTCCCTTATCTGGAAGTCATCTGAGAATCCGCGTATCGTGCTAAAAGCCCTGTGTTTTTGAGGTTCTAGTTAGTAAGATTTTTTCAAATCTCGCTACCATCTCGGAATGAGGGAAAATGAAGAAAAGTCTAAGTCTGCTACTGAGTGCTTTGCTGGCAAGTTCTCTCCTGCTTCCTACCACTGCATCCTTTGCAGCAAATCCTAGTGATTGCACCATAGTTGGCACCAGTAAAGCTGACACGATTATGGGGACCCAAGGCCCTGATGTTATTTGTGCAGGGTCAGGTTCAGATGTCATTTATGCCCTAGGTGGTGACGATGTAATCAGAGCTGGATCAGGCAACGACATTATTTCTGGAGGAACAGGCGCTGATACTGTTTTGGGTGAATCTGGTAATGACAGTATTACTGGTGGCAGTGGCGAAGACTCTTTGACCGGTGGTCAAGGAACGGACAAAATCTCTGGTGGCTCAGGGGAAGATCTTCTGCGTGGTGGAGTTGGAAACGATAACCTCTCCGGCGGCACTCAAATCGACATCATTGACGGTGGAAAAGGATCTGACAAAATTCGAACTGGTGCTGGCGCAGACATGTGCGGCAAAGATTCGAAAGATGTCCATCTAGACCCATGCAATATAGATAACAAGGGACCAGATTTTGGGATAACTACTACCGAGGTTCGCCAGGTTAGCGCAGGTACATTAGCTGTCTTCTCCGCTACTGCAACCGATGCTTCAGGAGTGGCTGGCATATCTGGCATTATTGGTGGCCCATCCGGATGGGTCACGGAATGGTGCGGATTCCTAATACCAAGCGTTCTAACTGAAGGCACAGATAAGTCAGGAACCTACGAATTCAGCTGCACCATTCCCCCAAAAGCAGTTAACCAAAACTACACTCTGGTTTTAAGAGCGGTAGACATGATTGGTAATGGCAGCCAAAGTGAGATTGCTTTCGAAATTTCTGGCGGTTCTAACGACAATAAGATTCCAGAAGTTACAAACATTGATCTTCCACAAGAAGCAGTAGCCGGCGAGTCATTTACCGTTACCATTTCCGCCACTGACGAATCAGTGGTGAGTGGGTTAGATGCTTGGTTCGTACTTGACGGTGGATGGGTTAGCGGAGGCGACGCACTTTATGCTTCAGGTTCCGAACCTAGGGTTGTATCTCAAACCGAAACCGATTCTGTTGTAGCTCAAGACTTCGTGTTTGATTCCAGGGCACCAGCAGGTTTATACCACGTTTGGGTTGGTGTAAGAGATGGAGCAGGAAACAGAGATTTCTACGACTCAGGCCGCACGATTACGCTTACCAAATAGACGAGGACAGAATCCCTAAAAACATAGATGGCGACATGCAGGTCCCAGACTATTAATGGCAACAAATTGTCGGGGTCTCCCCTTATCCCTAAAGGTAAAGATCAAGTCTTGAAGTAATCAACTTCTTGAGGGATTTCACACTTCCAGAAAGTGCTTTCAGGTCTGTTGCATCTAGGAACATAGATATCGACTGGTCTGGATATTCCAGGAGCATGCATGGCTCGCGTCCTTCGGATGCCTTTAGCTCACGTTCGTTGCGTTCATTAAGGTGAATCATTCGAACAATGATGCCGTGCTCATCCAGCATTTGTTGTTCAAGTTCTTTGAATGAAGCCTTCTTCTTAATTGGAGAGTGAGAAATATCGCACAGACTGCAACTTCTAATGCCAATGAGGTGCCCGAAGACGTAGCTCAGTTCGCCGGCTAGTCCACCGTCGGCGTTATAAACACCAATCAGGGTTCCACGGTTTTCTGTCATATTAGTTCTCAACCACCATCGCCAGTTAGCTTGGACACTTGCTCTGGGACCAGTCTAGAACAGGAAAACCTAATGCTGCTTTCTGATCAAGCATCGTTTCGATACAGGCTGTGCCTACATAGAACCCCTTCGTTTCTTTTTCTTGTGATTGGGTGTGACTGAGAGGACTTTTTCGAATCAAGCCATACGATTATCATCCAATGCCAAAAAAATATGTAGTTCGTCGTGACCTGAATCAGCCACACCCTGAGAGGTTGAATGAGTCAAACCCTTTTTATGAGGCAATCATGCTTGCTCATAACCAGTCATTAGAGGCAGGTGAATCCGGATACATTGACCCTGAGACTGGTTACTTTGTTTTCAACGCCCAAGCCCTAGCAGATCAGGGAAAGTGCTGTGCAAACATTTGCAGACACTGCCCTTACAAGCGTTAGAACTACTTAGCACCAAGAAGGTCAATAACGAATACCAAGGTCTTGCCCGAAAGAGCGTGGCCGCCACCAGCTGGACCATAAGCCATCTCAGGAGGACAGATAAGCATTCTTCTGCCGCCTACCTTCATACCTGGAATGCCTTCTTGCCATCCTTTGATTAGACGGTTGAGTGGGAATTCAATTGACTCGCCACGACCCCATGAAGAATCGAATTCTTCACCACTTTCATAGTCAACACCTAGGTAGTGAACATTCACTACTGAATTAGCTGGAGCTTCTGCTCCATCGCCAATCACGATGTCTCTGGTAGTCAACACCTTAGGTGCTGGCTCTAGCATTGGTTCAATTTC
>CANLDE010000025.1 GCA_947489235.1 Micrococcales bacterium | reverse complement strand
TGGTTGAGTTGGATGGTTCGGCTGATTTTGTGTCTGTGGTTGCTCAGGCGAATGATGTTTATGCTCAGTCTGTTGTGGTTTCTGGTTCTACTGGTTTGCAGTTTGGTTTGAATACTGTTTTGGTTACGGTAACAGCAGAAAGCGGTTTGACTGCTGATTATCACGTTCAGGTTCTATATCCAGATCTTGCTGACGCTTCTTTGAAGACCTTCACTGTCGATGGTGTGGATGTCGCCGACGGCGATGTGGTTGACATTGCCGAAGGTACAACTGAGGTCACAGTGGTCGCTCAAGCTACATATGGTGGCGAGGTGGCAATCAGCGGAGGAACCGATCTACAGGTGGGCGAAAACAGTTTGGTTGTTTCGGTCACCTCACTTGATGGCGAAAACACAGCCGACTACACTGTCACACTAAACGTCGCACTTAGCTCAGATACTGGATTAGCAGTCTTTACTGTCAATGAAGTTGCAGTGACAGATAACGGTGTTATCAATCTCGATCCTTACACAACCGAAGTTGAAATCGTTGTTGAGCCGGTTAATGCTGAAGCAACCTACGAAATTGAAGGTGGTGTGGAGCTGCAGGCAGGCTCGAATGAGCTTTTAGTGACAGTAACCGCCGCAAACGGCGAAACCACGCAAACATACACCGTCAACCTAAATGTTCTTTTAGGTGACGATGTTGAACTTGAATCTTTCCAGATAAATGGTGAAGACGTGTCTGACGGTGACTCAGTCACACTGGAATACGGCTCAGAATCAGCGGAAATTACAGCTACACCAGTAAGAGCTTCCACCACAGCCGAGGTCACTGGTGCAGACGCATTGATCACGGGTCGTAACGTAGTAAAAGTTCTTGTAACTGCCGAGGACGGAAACTTCCGCACTTATCGCCTCATAGTCATAGTTGCTGAAAGTAATGATACGACTGTGGAGTCCATCACGGTAGCCGGCCAGGATGGACTAGCAGGGAGCATTGAAGTTGGGGTTGGGACAAGAGCGGTTCTAGTCATAGTTCAAACAACAGATCCTTATGCCTCATTTACAGTTGACGGCAATAGCGACCTTCAGCCAGGTGAGAACACAGTCACAATAGTTGTGACGGCAGCAGACGGAGAAACCACAGCAGAGTATGTAGTTACCGTTGTTATACCCGAACTATCGGATGACACCAGCACTGAATTACTAACCGTGAACGGTTTAGAAGTTGCAGATGGCGACTCGATTGATTTGGCTTCTGGCACATCCCGGGTGAGTGTCAAAGTTGTGACTACCGACCCTCTAGCAAACTTCGTTATTTCTGGAGACGGAAGAACTGCAGGCTCACCGCTTCAGGAAGGCGAGAACACACTAGTAATTTCAGTGTTTGCCCAAAATGGCGACAGCGCTGACACCACAATTACACTGAACGTTCTCTCGCTCAGTGAGAACACGGATCTTGCTGAGGAAGAACCATTGATTGTGAATGGCGAAGTGGTCGACATCGAATTACTCGATCAAGAAACTGCGTACCTAAACTTACCCCTTAACACAAGTCGAATAAGCGTTGGAGTGAAAGCGGCAGACCCAGGCGCTGATGTCTTTGTGAACAACAAGACTGTTTGGCCAACCCTTGCTAGGCAGTTCAGCGTTGAGAAGGGCGTCAACTTAATTTCTATTGAGGTTGTGCCACCGGCAGGTGACAGTTTTGCAAAGACCTATACTCTAAAGGTTTATGTCGGTGGTGCAGATGTAACTTTGAAGGCTGCAAAGGTGAATAACACTGCAGTTACCTTCGATGAAAGTAACTCTGCAACCCTTCCAGGCGAGTTGGCTAACGGAACTACATCGGTAAACATTTTTGCTGAACCTACTGTTGCACTTCAGACAGAAACCAGTCCTGGAACAAGAGTTGATTTCGACCCAGCTGCTGAGCCAACTGCTACCGCCAATACTTACAAGCTCGAGGGGTTGATGACGGGCGAGAATGTAATTACGATCACGGTGACACCTGGTGATGAAAACATGGAAGCTGGCGTCTACACAATAACAGTCAATGTTGCTCGCTCAAGCGACAAACGCTTGAAGTCAATCCTGATCGATGGTGCACCTGCAACTGCCGGTTCCACTATCATCCTGCCTAAGGGCACTGACTATGTTGAGGTTGAAGCTGAGGTTCAAAGCGAGTTCGCGACCTATGAGATTACCGGTCTTGATGAAATCTTGGTAGGAGTAAACACAGCCGTAATCACGGTCATGGCTGAGGACGAAACCACCCAGGAATATAAAGTCACACTGATTGTTCCTAAGGCAGTGGACACGATTGTTGTTACCTTCCCTAAAGTCGGCGTGGTAACTGTGGATGCCAAGACTAACAAGCCTGGTAACACGATCATCGCCAACCAGATAAAGAAGATTGGTGCCGGTACCGTGGCCAAGGTCGTAATTACTAATAACTTCCTAATTGCAAAGGACAAGCCAACTGCTGGTCCTGCGCGTGCTACTGCAGTGCAGAAGTACCTCAAGTCACTTACCACCAAGGGAATAAAGACAGCTTCATATTCACTAATTGCTGGAGCTAAGACTCAAAAGGGTACAACAGTAACTATCTACTACTACTAGTTCATGTATTTGTAGTAGACCTTGACAGCGTCTGAGCTGCCCGTCGTAGTTACGATTTTCTTCAAGCCAGACACCGTTATTCCGACGGCCTTGAGACTTCTAGAGAATGAGTCAGCTCGCTTAGAAAGTAAAATTCTTGCGTTTGCCAGCGACATGTTCTTTGGCTTAGCCATTGTGATGGTCAGGTTTAGACTCACCGCGTCAAGGAACTTGCTCTTGAGCTGAGACACTTTGGAGATAGTTGCCTTAGGCATCTTTGCGCTGTTGGATAAGTAGCTTAGTGTGCTGGTTCCCGAACGGTTAGTGAGCTTATAGAGATTTACTTCATGGCTTGCAATGTGAAGACCGTTAACTGATGTCACCTGAACTTCTGTGACGTTTAACCCTGGCTGCAGGTCTTCGAGGATGACTGTGTCTACGGTTGCATAGGTCTGGAAGGGAATTCCCTTAACCTCAATTAGATCTTCAGTTGGCTGTATCTGAATGATTTGGGCAGCGGGGTAGCTGACACCGTCAATAACAACTTTGTTTAGGCCCGTATCCCAGGCCCTAACTCGATTCGACAGCGAGTTGTATTGATCCCTAACATTCCAAACAGTTCCTTGCTGGTAGGAATAAGCAACGTCGATGCCGGGACCCCAAGGGTCAGCAACAATGTGCTTACGAATAGCTGCGCTGACATGAATAGCCATGGCATCTAGTTTTAGAGAATTGGCAACCCTGGAAACTTCAGCCATAGATTGCAAATACATCTCATTACAGGACCCGGAAGCCAGGCATCTTTGAAACAAGAGACTTCCTGAGCCAAAGTAATCCATTCCACCATTCCAAGTTTGGTCAACCCCCCAGGGCAGCATGTGTGCGTAGCCATCTTCATCAAAGGTGATGTAATAGTTGTTGAGGTTGTATGGATATCCGTCCCAATGGCCTACGAAAGCTTCGGCAGCTATGTCTAGCGTTATCTCTTTCATGTTGGCGATTTGAGTGATCTCATCCCACCACTGTTCACCACTGAAGTAGGTCATCGTGTCTAAGAACTTCGTCAAGTCCTGTCGATTGGTTTCAGACCCATCCTCCACTTGGAAATAAGGTTCATAACCTGAATACAGTTCTGGGAAATTTGGCACTCCACCTTTGTAGAGGTGAGTATTGGTCAACCCCCAGCGACTAAGCATCGTGGTATCAACAGTTTCGACATTTAGATGAAGACCATAGTTTCTGCCATTGAGTGTGACATTCGCATAACCGACCCGGGGTGTTGGCACCCCAACGGCTCGGAAGAGCCGGTAGGTGAGAGCCTCATGGATGTAACTTGGGTCTTGGACCATGTTATTCAGGGTGAACTTAGTAATCCCAAAGAGCTTTTGCTTCTTTACAAACGCATTCATCTTGATCTTAAAGGCTGCCTTGCCATAAACATCTCGCCAGGAACCCCAGGCACCCTTTAGGTGGACACCAACTGTGTAAGGGCCGTAGACCTTGTTGTCCATTGTGAATCTCATGACAGTTTCAAGCCAAGGGCCTTCGTTATCCCAACTGACATTCGGGTAGACGAGACGATTGAAATTCTCATCCGACATCTCTAACTCGAAGTTGTTGACCTTGAGTGGATCAAAAACAACTGCCGCGGCATCGGTACCTTCGACATAATTGGGGGCTTGTGCAGCGGATGCCGGACTCAGCCAACTACCAGATAGGAGCAAGATACTACTAATACCGATTATGGTAAGCAGTTGTTTAGGTAGCATGTCTAGAGCCTAGCCAACTTGCTGGAATAGTCTAGATACATCGAGGGAATGAGCGGGAAGTATGGGCAGGGTTAAAGCATTAGCCGCAATGGCTCTAATTTCCAGCACCGTTTTAGTTTTCACCCCTAGCGTGGCCTTAGCTGATAGTTGTTTACCCGCTCCTGCTCTCTCTAGCGCTCCTTCCAGCACCTCTTTGAGCCTTGGCTCAGGGGTGACTGCAAAGAGCTGGAGTTGGGCTCCTGGTTATCAAGCTCAGAACGCCTCCCTCTCTCCCCTGGGGACTAAAGTGTCAGTGGTTGAGGGCAATCTTCGCTCCGTAGACTTTGGGGTCCTGCATGAGGGAATCCCGACCGTAAAGACCCTGAGGAGCCTTTCTGAAGCCAATTCAAGAGCTTTGGCTTCCATCAACGGCGACTATTTTGACTTCGATAGCAACATCCCCTGGAATGCCATGATTGAAGCCGGATCTCTCATCTACTCACCGTCAGGCAATTCTGGAGTTATCGGTATGGCGCAAAAGAGAGTAGACCCTGCGAGGGGATATCGGACTACAGGGACTTTGACAGTTGCGACGAAGAAATTCTCAGTCACTGGAGTCAACCAACTAAGCCCTGGTTCTGAATCCATGGTGGTATACCTACCTAACTCATATAGACCGGTTCCACCTAAGGGGGATGCAACCGTTCTAATCAAGAATGGAAAGATCTACCGGGTCTATCCAAAAGGCGCTTCGCTAAATGTAAGTACTGGAACTGTAATTCAAGCCAGAGGCGCTATCGCTAAAGTTTTAGGTCGTTTGAAGCTCACCACCAAAATCAAACTAAGCCTAGCTAACCCTCCTCTGTATGAAACTCGAATGGTTGCAGACAAGCTGAAGACTGTGGGTTCCATAACCAACAGTGCAACCACCATGTCGTTTGATGCTGTCAACTACAAAACCGTCAGCACTAATGGTGCAACGGTGTTCGACAACAGTTTTGGGAGGACACCAACCCGAGCTCGAACTACCCTGCGGATTGGTAAGGACACTCTAGGCAGACAGGTTGTAAGGAATGTTTATACTTCTGGCGCTGGAATAAACGCTGGCTTAGGTGAGCTGGTTGTTCAAGCAAATGGAACAGCCGCAACTTTAGCTAGGAAGTTCAGAGCTGGTGATTTGGTTACAGTCAAATACGGCTACGAGGCTGAAGCGCGGACAACATTCGTTACAGCAGCTGGGCGAGGCCCTCGAATAGTGCAGAACTCCAAGTTCATTTGGATCTGTTCACAACACAGCAAAGAATTTAGGCCTAGAACCGCTATTGGCTGGGATCAGGACGGCAAAGTTTGGCTTATGACTTCAAGCCGAGGTCAGGACGCCGTTGACTTCGGCTATCGTCAGGGTGGTTCAACCGCAGACCAAATCGGTCACTGGCTGCAGAGCTTAGGAGCCACCGATGCCATACTTTTGGATGGCGGAGGCTCAACCACAATGGTGATCAAGAACCCCGCTACTTCCTGGCAACGATTCGACATCCCAGATTCGGGATGGTATCGAGAACTTGCGAGCGGCTATAGTTTCCTTACCAAAGACTGAAGCCTTTGGGCTTATCTTCTGGAGGAATAGTGTCTAATCGTCTACTGAGTTTCAGGGCAGCTTTGCTGCTAATCCTGTCTTCGACTGTGATTGTCTGGCCAATCAGTTATTGGCTCCCGCTTCCTAACTACTTAGCCGTCCTCAATACGAGTGAATATACCCAGTATGCGACTACGCTCCGAGGAATCGTAATCGTCTACATCTTGTTCCTGGTGATGAACTTGCTTTCTGCGATTCTTGCTTTCACACGTTTGGATTTCCGCATCAGAGCTGCGCTTTTAGCAATCCCAACATTTGCACTCGTAGCTGTGCCATTACTGCTAGTGATCCCTATCGCGCAGCAATTACCTGACCGCGATTACTTTACTGTCTTGCAGGCTATATACCGGCTGCTTAGGTTCTCAACGCCTCAATTGCTCTTCGCTGTGCTTGCTGTCACACTGCTCTGTGTTGGACTTAGCATCTTTGCTTTAGCTTTGATAGCTAGAGACAAGTCAGAGGCTTTCGATCCGATCCCGAAGGGTAAGAGGAAGACTTACGCTGTTCTCGCCGGTGTTCTTTCAGTGGCGACTTTAGGGTCGTTGGTGTCAGGAATAGCGGCCGCACAAAGCAGAGAGCTTGATCGTGAGGCTTGTGATAAATATGCGGCTCTTGCAATCCCAGAACTCGATGACCAAGTGCCTTCATTCCTTTCCGATGTTCAGCTTTACGGAGAAGCAGCTGGCAGTGAAAACGTCAAGAACGCAATGATGACTTTCGTTCAATATTCGAGACAGTACTTCGAACTCTCAGGTTTAGAAGAGCCTGGGATTGACTTAGAAAACGTCGCAGCGGCTGTAAGGATAGCAAAAGGCTCAATCACTCTGGCTTGCAGCGAATATAGCGTTGACTAAGAACGCTATTTGATTCCAGCGCTGGCTAGCGCCTTTTTGACCTTAGATTGCTGAACTCCGATGAACCTGACGCTGCGTGACTGCTCGTTGCGAATTTGAGTCAGAAGGTTCGGATTTGACTTGAATTGATCTGCGAGGGTTGGGTCGATTACCTTGGCAGTTTTGGTCATCAAGTCACCAAGTTTCATGCTGGTGGCTTTTGCAGATACTGATTTTAGTTTCAGCAAATACTGGGTGCGGCAGGGCTTGTAGTTGATGCACTTCACGTAAAGCATTCCTCGTTTAAGGTTCTTTGCCCAAGGCTGGTCTGCTCGTTCAGAAACGAGAGGATAGTAAAAGGAGTCACCTAAAGCAGTAGTTTGCCTGTTTTCACCGAAAGTCTGGTCAACACCCCAAGGAATGAAGGTGAACTTGTTTCTAGTGCTACTTCTCAGGTAATAGTTGTTGATGTCTGGACCTGAGTATCCATCCCAGTGACCTAAGAAACTTTCGACAGCAAAAAATGTAATTAGAGCATCTCGATCAAAGTATTGATTCATGCGCTCATACCAGAGAGCCTGATTGCTTTCATTGGCCACATCGATTAGCTCACCCAAGTCAAACTTGTTTGGAGTTACTTTCCAGCCGTAATCGGCTAGGAATGCACCACTTTGTTCCGCTCCATCATCATTGCCAAGTTTGAAATCTTTCATGCCAATGCCTTCATATACGTGCTGAGTGATGTCTCTGAATCTCTTGGCCATAAAGATCTGATCGGGTTGTTCGATGTTTGCATACAACCCTTTGCTAACACCGTTGACCATGACTTTCGCCCAACCGGTTTTAGAGGCAGGGATGTTCATAGCGTTGAACAGTGCGTAAGCACCGAATTCATGAAGTTTGCTGGTGTCCTGAGTCATAGCATTCAGGGTCATTCTTCTCAGCCCTAGGTAGCCTTGCCCTGCAGTGTCCTTTTTAAACTTGATCTTGAATGAAGGTGTGCCTCTAAGGGCAGACATCGAAGTGCTTCCCTTTAGTTTCACGTTGATATCCAATAGTGGACTTGAAGCCGTGGTTGAGACAATCTTGACTTGACCTGGAACATAAACCTTAAAGGTCTTTGGGTCATTTAGGGAGGCCACTGATTCCGCGGGAAGTGTTAGCTCAACTCTCAGGACCTTAGCTGGGTTATAGAGGTCCGTTAGGGCAAGGGGGGATGCAGCGCGGGCAGGGGCAACCCCTAGCGCTGTTGCTAGCAATGCCCAGGTAACAAAGTGGGCAATAAACCTTGGATAGCCTGCCAATTTCTTCATTTGGGCTAGTCTAGCCTTGTGACTCCTATTGATTACCCAAGTCTTCTGGCAACTCTAGGCATTGACCTAGTCCTTCTCTACCTAGTGGCATATGTCTTCTTTTACAGGCGCCATGGCCGAAGAGACGTGTTTGTGGCTATCTGCCTAGTCAACATCACACTGTATGTTTTAGGTGGAGCGCTAGGAACCTTCACAATCTCACTTGGCTTGGGATTTGCCCTGTTCAGCGTTATTTCGATTTTTAGGCTTCGCTCGGAGACACTGGGTTGGAATGAGATTGTTTATCTACTTGTAGCACTTGCCATGGGACTTACCCTGGGGCTTCCTGCTTACGACATTCCAGTACAAACCATTTACGCATCAATTCTTGCCGCAGCTGTCTACGTTGTCGATCACCCGAAGATATTGAAGCCAAAGAATACTCAGAAGTTCTCCCTGTCAACCGACTACGTGGAGGTTGACTCTGTGAAACTAAAGAGCCGCATTGAAGAGCAATTAGGTCACGCTGTGAGTTCAATCAGAGTTCGCTCAGTAACGACCAACCCGCAGACTATGAAGATTGACGTGGAGGCTTAGTGTCTCCCAAGCCAACCAAACGGTTTGAGTATTCCCAGCACCCACACATTGAAGCTAGGAAGTCTCAAGACCCAAGTCAGGCAGAACTTTTTGATGCAAAACCTAGGACAGTAAATGACCGCATTGGTTTTGGTATCACTAAGATTCTCGGAACTATGTGGGCTGCCTACATATTTGTTGCCCTCACACTGGTTAGCCTTCCAGCTGTAGTAATTTCAGGAGACCCTGTTCTGATAGTTGCTTGGATAGCTCAGACCTTCCTTCAGTTAGTGCTTCTTCCAATTATCATCGTTGGTCAGAACATCCAAGCGACAGCCGCGGAAAAGAGAGCAACTCTCACATACCAAGATGCCGCTGCTGTTCTAGAAGAAGCCATCAAGATTCAAGAGCACTTAAGTCACCAAGACCAATTTTTAGAACACCTGAGCACTCGCCTCGAACAGCTTGAAGTCAAAAAGCCAAAAACCAAATAATGCGTTTAGTAATTGCCGATTGTTCGGTCGACTACGCTGGTCGGCTGACAGCCCACCTACCAAAAGCTAGAAGACTTCTACTGCTCAAAGGTGACGGCAGCATCCTGATTCACTCGGAGACTGGCTCATATAAGCCTTTGAACTGGATGAACCCACCGTGTAATTTCTCAATTCACCAACCAGAAGAGGAACACCTAAATGATGGTGTTATCTCCAGATGGAGAGTTAGCCAAGTAAAGACAGCCGACATTCTCTGGATTCAAATCTATGAGATTCACCTAGATGTCGATCATGACCTTGGTAAGGATCCAGGGCTAATTAAAGATGGTGTTGAAGCCCACCTTCAGGAACTCTTGGCCGCACAGATAGAACTTATTGGTGAAGGAGCAAAGGTAATTCGACGTGAATACATGACTCCAATTGGACCGGTAGACATCTTGGCTAAAGATGCAACAGGTCAGACAGTCGCCATTGAGATTAAGCGAAGAGGTGAGATTGACGGGGTCGAACAACTAACCAGGTACTTAGAACTACTTAACCGTGATGCTGCCATTGCTCCGGTTAGAGGCATCTTTGCAGCCCAAGAGATTAAGCCTCAGGCCGTAACTTTGGCTAAGGACCGAGGAATCTCCTGCTTGATTCTGGACTATGAGGCAATGCGATTGGATTCCTTTGACCCAGACTCACTATTTGGCTAGAAGGTGAGAACTGGGGATTAGATTTGAACTACGCAGGCGTAAGGAGAAAAGGTGAGTCTAGAAGACCGTAAAGTGTGGCGAGGTTTCGCTAGCGATAACTACGCGGGAGTGCACCCAGAGTTATTCGAAGCCATGATGGCGGTCAACGATGGCCACGAGAAGGCATACGGTGATGACTATGTCACTGGTGAACTGGGAAGAGTCTTCAAGGAACACTTCGGACCTGTTGCAGAAGTATTTCCCGTCTTCAATGGAACTGGGGCAAACGTAGTCGCTCTCTCTGCGGTTCTAGATCGCTGGGAAGCAGTGATTTGCGCTGAGACTGCGCACATCAATTCTGATGAAGGGGGAGCACCTGAGAAGATGGCTGGCATCAAGCTTTGGACCATTCCAACCCCTGATGGCAAACTCACTCCGCAACTTATCGAGCCTCACCTGTTCGACATTGGCTCAGTGCATAGGGCTCAGGTTGCAGCAATTAGCATTACCCAAACAACAGAACTCGGAACCCTCTATTCGGTTGCTGAAATCAGAGCTTTGGCGAACTTTGCTCATGAGAACAATCTTGTCTTGCACATGGATGGAGCGAGACTTTCCAATGCCGCCGCAGCGCTGGGAAATAGTTTCAAAGAATTTACTACTGATGCAGGCGTTGACCTAGTTAGCTTTGGTGGCACGAAGATTGGCGCACTCGCGGCTGAAGCAGTGGTTGTGTTGAATTCTGAGACTCTTGCAAAAACTATTCCGTTCCTCAGGAAAACCTCAATGCAATTACCAAGCAAGATGCGTTACGTGAGTGTTCAGCTGATTGCACTTTTGGAGAATGACTTAGCAATTAGAAGTGCTCGCCATGCCAATGATATGGCTAAGGCTTTAGATGCCGGGGTTCGTGAAATAGCAGTGCTTTCTGGCGGCAGGGTGAGCGTTCCTAACCCCACGCAAGCTAACGCCGTCTTCCCAATTCTTCCAACTGAGATTATTGCTATTTTGCAGGAAGAGTATTGGTTCTACCTTTGGGATCATCGAATCGGCCAAGTTCGTTGGATGTGTGCGTGGGATACCAGACCAGAAGATGTTGAGGGTTTGCTCAGAGCGTTGCGGGCAGCTTTGAAGGTTTAGGCTTAGAGCATGCAACCAAACAAAATCGCCATCACAGCCGCCCCCATCGCTCCTGTTCTTGCTGAACGCTGGAGTCCAAGATCTTTCAACCGAGACTACCTTCTCACTCAGCACGAAGCACTGTCCATTCTTGAAGCAGGACGATGGGCGCCATCATCAAACAATCTTCAACCTTGGCGATTTGCATACATCAGCAAAGACGATGAACTTCACCAGGCAATTTGCGACAAGGGATTAACTGGTTTCAACCAGTCGTGGGCTCCCAACGCATCAGCTTTGATTGTGGTTGCAGTAAAGATAAATACCGCAGATGGCAAAGAGAACACCGGAAGAAAATACGACGCTGGCCTAGCTGCTTCAATGATGGTTGTCCAAGCTCAGGAGCTAGGACTGCACACCCACCACATTGGCGGTCTAGTGCGCGAGGAAATTCTTGAACTTCTAAAACTCGATGATAACTACGAAGTTCTAACTGTTATCGCAGTTGGAAAGGTCGCACCAGCTGAGGAGCTGGAAGGCCCTGCGTTCGAACGTGAGGTTGCACCAAGAGTGAGACTTGAACTCGATGAAATCATGCTTTACGGAAAGCCGTAGTTGATTAGTTCATTAGCCCCAACACTGAAGAGTGCTATTAGTGATCAGATAGTTGTTTGGTTCCCATCTCTTGGGACTAATCTGTTTTACCTGACTGTTTGGGCACTTGTCTTTGCCGGAACTGGATTACTGATAGGCGCATTCATTCCTTTTATCACCGGCGACTCTCTAGTCTTCGCTGCAGGATTAGTCGCAGCTTCTTCCATTACGGGAGTGAACATCTGGGTGATGGCAACCGGTGTTGGTATTGCAGCTTGGTTAGGAGATCAGGTTGGATACACCCTCGGCCGTCACTACGGTAGGCCTTACCTAGATAAACGTAAAGGCCGCTGGATTAGGACAGGAATTGAGAAGAGCGAATCACTGTTTCTAGCTTGGGGTTGGTGGGCTGTAGTGATTTCAAGATTCATGCCTTGGGCAAGAGTATTCGTTCCAGTAATCGCCGGCATTTCAAAGATGAACTACTACAAATTCTTCAGCGCTAATTTAGTTGGAGCCGTAGCCTGGGGTGTCGGCTTAACGCTCTGTGGCTATTACTCTGCTTCTATCCCTGCAGTCAAAGACGCTTCATACCTAATCGCTGCATTCTTTATCGCTGCTAGTTTGATTGCTGGCTTAAGAGTTTGGTTAATCAACCGCAGGACTGCTTAGCACAAAGTCGGCAAGGCTTGGAGATTTCTCTCTGGCGATGAAATCAAGTTCCTGTGCAGCCCAGATATCAAAGTATTCATCGAAAGTGTTGCCATCTCTTTCCTGCCAGCGTCTTCTTCTGGTTTCTTCATCAACTTCTAGCCAAACACTGATGTTTGCAACTGTGCTGGTGTATTGATTTAGAGAACCACAACCCTCAACAATCAAAGGTGTTCCGCCCGAGAACTCTCGCCAGCGATCGCGAGATTTTAGTTCCCAGTTGTATTCCTGCCAGCTCGAACTCTTTTTAGTTAGAAGAGGGGTGAGGATTATTCGCTGCAAATACTCTGCACCAAGAGCAAGACCTTGCCAGCCTTCATAGAGGTCATCCATATGAATGACTCTGGGCATGGATTCACCCTGTTTGAACATTTCGTTTTGAAGTTTGGCAGCAAAGGTTGATTTTCCAGATCCAGCCCTACCGTCAATGAGAATGATTGGGGTCGCTATACCTCCGTCTACAAGTTCCAGAGTCTGGCTAACTACCTTCTCTAACAGTTTTTGGTAGGGGAGTAGTTCCATAACGAAAGCCTAGTAATCAAATACCTTCGATAAGAACATCTGGGTGAGCATCGAAGCGGTAACCAGAGCCACGGATAGTTCTGACAATATCCTCATAGCCAGTGATCTTTGCGCGAAGCCTTCTGATGTGGACATCTATGGTTCTTCCAAATACTGAGGTGTCATGAACATCTCCCCAAAGTCTCTGGATAAGTTCCTCACGTGAAATGGTCTTTCCTTCGTTTTCAACTAACAGCTGGATGAGCGCGAACTCCTTGTAAGTTAGATTGGCGTTAGTCCCGTCGATGAATATCTTGTGGCGACGGACATCAATGACAACACCTTTTGCAGCGTCGTCCTCGTTCTTCTCAATGAGTTTCGATAGCGCTCTAGGGTCAGCCAATGCAGTTCGAACGACATCAACATTTCGTCCCCCGGTTCCTTTGTGGGCTAGAGCGACTGCTGCAAATGATTCTGCTGCAAGTCCAGGTGCAATTTCATCCAGATTGTTTCTTAGCGCTGCAACAATGGCACCGAGAGAGGTGCCAGCTGCTTTAGCGGTTTCTTCATCGATGCCAACATAGAGAGCAAATCCTCTTGCTTCGGTTTCGGTTTTGCTTGTTCTTACGAATGGGTTTGTTGGTGCAATTGTCATTTTGGGAATCCTTAGAGTTGTGTTTGCGAATGGGGTTATTTTGAATGCGCTGATGTAGCGCTCTTGCTGGGGTGTTGGTGTCTAAACTCGTAGCGGCTAAGCCGACTTATGGGTTGAGTTTTAGCGACACATTCGCATACACATAACAGGGCACATCATTGCCGGGCGTCCAAAGGTCGCCTCCGACATGGTGTTAAGAATTGCGCTGTTAGTCATGTCTCAAAGATTACGACAGAGATGTTAATTTCGTCAAGTTAGACAAAAACTTCGGAGTGTTTCTAATCCGCTAAACCGTAGAGACGATCTCCGGCGTCGCCGAGACCTGGGACTATGTATCCGTGTTCATTGAGTCTTTCATCCAAAGCCCCAAGAACAATCTGGACATTTCTTTCACCAACATGTTCCTGAACGGCGGCTAAACCCTCTGGAGCACCAAGAAGGCAAATGCAGGTCACATCGGTAGCTCCACGATCAAAAACGTAATCGATTGAGTCGATAAGAGTTCCACCGGTAGCAAGCATTGGGTCAATGATGAAAACCTGACGGCCAGTTAGGTCTTCTGGCAAACGGTTGGCATAAGTGTATGGCTGAAGGGTTTCTTCATTCCTCTTTATACCGAGGAAGCCAACCTCGGCTGTTGGAAGGAGTTTTACGATTCCTTCGAGCATTCCAAGACCAGCCCTGAGCACGGGGATAATTATCGGTCTTGGGCGAGAGAGTTTCATACCTTTGGCAACAGTTACCGGGGTCTCTATCGAAACTTCCTCTGTTTTGACCTCTCGGGT
>CANLDE010000024.1 GCA_947489235.1 Micrococcales bacterium | reverse complement strand
GACTACCTTCACAGTAATCTTTCCCTTCTTGACGGTGTATGAATAAGCCTTCTTATCAACAGTTGGTGTGACTGATGCGGTCTTCAAGCCTGTGATAGCAATTGATGACTTCTTAGCCTTTGCATTTGTAAGTGTCACAGTGATCTTGCGACCTGAAGCTGCAATAGCAATTGAAGTTGGAAGAACAACAACTGGCTTGTAGTAGTGGAACTCAACTTCAGTTCCAACGTTTGCCTTGCCAGTGATTCCAGCAAAGATTCTTGCGTACTTAGAACCTGCAGCAGGTGCAGATGTTGGAGTTGCTGGCTTAGCACCTGCAGTTGTGTCTGTGTTGTTCAAAGTGAATACAACTACACCGAAGGAATCAGTAGTTCCACTTAGAACTAGTTGGTCTTCAGTTGTCTTAGTTGCATCGGCGTTGGTTGCAGTTGCAAGACCAGTGTTAGCAAAGATACCCGCAGCAGTTTTTGCTGTTGAACCTGAGTTAGCAAGGTTAATGCGAACTGTTATTGGCTGGTTTCTTGCATAACCACCGCTTTCCTGCATTGCCTGGAAAGCAATAACTTGCTTAGAAGCAACAGGTGCGTAGGTTGCTAGTCTGCCATCGACATCCATAGCGTTAGCTTTTCCTGCTTCAGTTTCTTCAACTCTAAGAGTTGGAGCAAGAAGAGAAATGGTTGAGTCGGCTGCTGTGTAGTCAAGAGCTGCTGGGTTGAAGTAGTGAATCTCTAGGAAGTCTGCAGAGTCTGTCTTCTCACCTGTGATGCTAGGCAGGAACTGGCTAAAGCAGTCAGTAGTTGGATCTGCATTCTTATCGTTAGGGGTGTCAGCTCCTGGGTTAGCTGGAGCATCAGGTAGCACACCACCGTATGCTTCACAGTCATCTGGGGACTGAACAACGAAGTTCACGATTCCATTGACATCTGAGGTTGCAGAAACGTTAGCCCCATCAGATGCGTTAGATGGAGCAGGTCTTGCCTTGATGCCGTTAACGCGAACAGGAGCGTTTGAGTTTGAGTAACCCTTGTTAGCACGAAGTGTTACCTTGGTGTTTGCAAGTGGAGTACCAGTAGGAGTTGTTGCTTGGAAAGTTAGGTTGGTCTTTAGGCCGAATGGAACATAAACCTGGTTGAAGCGCATACCAACACCGAACCAGTCACAGTCATTTGTGAACTGTGATTCGAAGTCGTAGCGACGAATTGAGTTGTCATCAGTAAGAAAAGGACTGATCAAGCGAATGTTGTTCTTTGGCTTGTCATTTGATGTCTGGTCTTCAACTGGGTAAGGGCAGTCAGCTGCGTGGGCAGGTGCAGAGATTGCTCCAATACCGACGATTGATAGCAATACAGTCGAGGCAAATGCCGCAAATTTATTGATCTTTAGGCTCATTAGTTTTCCTTCATCTAGGCCGGAATGTGTTCCCGAAGGATAGGTAATCTAGGCGGTTGCGCCAGATTCCAATATCGTTCGGAGTGCGCACACACTTCCTATTAGCAGATTAGCCTTTACAAAGACTTCGTGAAAGCGGTTTCGCGGGTAGTTACCAATTCGTTATCTAAGCGCTGGCTCTGATAATCAATTCTGTTGGTGTGATTATTGGCTTTACGTCTTCCCCGTTGAGTTGGGCAATCATAAGAGACCCGGCAGCTTCACCCAAGGCCACTACATCCTGGCGAATGGTAGTAAGTGCAGGTCTAGTGGTTTGAGCGATAAGTGCATCATCGAAGCCCACCACCTTCACATCTTCTGGTACCAAACGTCCTAGATCTTGCAATACAGTTACTGCTCCTGCTGCCATTAGGTCATTGCTAGCAAAGATTCCATCAACATCAGGGTGAGTTTCTAGAAGCATGCGAGCGTGATGCATTCCGCTTTCAAGCGAGTAGTCGCCTTCACAAATCAATCCTTTGGCTGGAATGCCACCAGTTTCTCTAAATGCCTGCAGGTAGCCATCTAGGCGTTGCTTGGCAGCGGTAGTTCCAATGTCACCGGTGATACAAGCTATCTTTTTACAGCCCTGGTTGATCAAATGCTTAGTGCCTGCATATGCGCCACCGAAGTTATCGGTATCTACAAATGGAATATCAAGACTTGAGTGCGGGGTTCCAGCGATGACCATTGGTAGGCCGCTCTTCTTCAGATTATTCACCAGTGCGTCACTGTGGAGGACAAAGAAGATAGCTCCATCAACCTCTCCTGACTTGAGGTAGTGAGCAACACCACCGTCTATCGAACCAACTGGGGAAACCATGAGCACGGTGTGTATTCCATTTTCAGAAAGGATTCGGCTAACCCCTGAGGTTACTGTGCCCCAGAAAGGGTCACTGAACACTGAAAGATCATCATCGATAACCACAGCAATAAGCCCTGAGCGCCCTGATGCTAGTGCTGAGGCAACTCTGTTCTTGCGATAACCAAGCTTGTCAACGGCGTCTTGAACACGCTTTGCTCTATCGGGATGAACGCTTTCGTCACCATTTAGGACGCGGGATACAGTCGCTTCTGAAACACCGGCTGCTTTGGCAATAACACTGTAAGTAGGTCTTGGGGCGGGAACCATCCCTGCATCCTCCCTATTACTTACTTCCTCTACTTTTTAGCGAGGACTTCTAGTGATTTACCGTTTGTCGCAATAACCTTACTGTAAACGGTTCCTGAAAGTTTCACGATTCTCTGTAATGTTTCAAAATTGACGAAAACGATACCAAATCGTTTCGCGTACCCTTCAGCCCATTCGAAGTTATCAAGCAGAGACCAGTAGTAGTAGCTCTTAACTGGAACGCCTTGGTCGATGGCATCGCTAACTGCAACTAGGTGATTCACTAGGTAATCAACTCGACGGTCATCGTTAACTTCACCCTTGGCATCTGGCTCATCGCCGTATGCAACACCGTTCTCAGTGATAGCTATGTCTTGAATCTCTGGCCAGTCCTTGTGGATGCGAACTAGAAGATCGGTAAGTCCAGCTGGAGTGATTGGCCAACCCATGTCCGTTAGCGGTCCTGGCGGAGTGCCATCAGAGTTGATAGGGAAAGCGAATGTGCCTTCGTTCTTTTCAACCTGTTCAGCTGTTGGGGTATTAAGGAAAGAGTCAGAGTAATAGTTGATGCCAAGGAATTCGCTGTCAATCTTTAGCGCTTCCATATCTCCCGGCTTTACAACCTTAGAAAGTTTGTCACCATAAAGTTCAACTAGGTTTTGTGGATAGGTTCCGTGTAGCTGAGCATCCATCCACCACTTGTTGATATTTGAATCCCAGTAGTTACGAAGTTCTTGTAATTCTGAGTTGTTCTCATCATCAACACGATAGTTAGTCATGTTCAAAGTAATACCACTACGAATCTCTGGTCTAACCGCACGAAGTGCACGAGTAGCTTCAGCGTGAGCAAGAGCTGTGTGGTGAGCAACAGCAACTGTGGTTTCTAGATCTTTAAGTCCTGGTGCGTGCACACCAACGAAGTGACCCAACCAAGTAACACACCACGGTTCGTTGATAGTGATCCAGTTAGCTACGCGATCACCAAAGCTTTCAGCTGCAACAGTTGCATAGTCAGCAAACTGCTGAACGATATCTCGGTTAGCCCAGCCACCTTTATCTTGAAGTGACTGTGGGAGATCCCAGTGATACAAAGTTGCAGTTGGTTGAATACCAGCTTCTAGTAGTCCATCAATTAGACGGTCATAGAAATCAATTCCATGCTGGTTTCTAGCACCGGTGCCACCAGGAATGATTCTTGGCCAAGCAAGGCTGAAACGGTAAGACTGAATACCAAGATCTTTCATGATCTTTATATCTTCTGGATAGCGGTGATAGTGATCACAAGCTACATCCCCAGTGTCGCCGTTAACTACTTTGCCAGGGGTTTTAGAGAAGGTATCCCAGATGCTAGGTGTTCTTCCACCATCGTCAAATCCACCTTCAATTTGATAAGAGGCGGTAGCACTACCCCAGTTGAAATCTTCTGGAAAACTCATGATTAACCCTTCACTGCCCCATCCATAACACCACGAACAAGTCTTCTACCTACAAAGATAAATAGAACAAGTAACGGTGCAGTTGATAGGAATGCTCCACCCATGTTCAACGCGTAGTCAATTGCATAACTACTCTTCAACTGGTTCACAGCAACCTGCGCTGTGAAGTTCTCTGGTGTATTCAATACAAGAAGCGGCCATAAGAAGTCGTTCCACGTTGCTAAGAACGAGAATAGTCCAAGCACGAAACTGCTCTGTGCGATGATCGGCAAAACAATGCTCCAGTAAGCACGGAATACTCCGGCGCCATCGATGCTGGCAGCTTCCAACAATTCATTAGGAACCTGTGCGTCAATAACCTGTCGCATCCAGAAAACACCGAACGCGGTTACCAGAGCCGGAATAATCAAAGCGCCAAGGCTGTCCATCAATCCCATTTGGCTAATCAAGATGAATAGCGGGATGATACCTAGCTGGCTTGGAAGCATCATTGTCAAAATAACAAAGAGCACCATGAACTTCTGTCCCTTGAAGTTCAATTTCGCAAAAGCAAAACCTGCGATAGCTGAGAAGAACACCTGGGCAACCGCAACAACCGTTCCAACATAAACAGTGTTTAGAAGTGCCTGGTTGAACTGTGGCAGAGCTTCATAAACGCTGCTAACTACTGTGAAGAAGCGAGGACCAGGAACAAGTGTCGGTGGAATCTTGCTGATCTCATCTGTTCCATTAGAGGCAACGATGAACATCCAGTAAAACGGGAATATAGATAAGAGAGTGACAATGATAAGCGAAGCGTAACCAAAGAAGCCCATGCGTTGCCATCTAGGCTTCTTGTTTTGTTTTGCTCTTGGCAAAGTTTGTTCTTTCACGGCTGCCTGACTCATTTGCCATCACCTGCCAGTCTGCGTGTGATGAAGAAGTTAATTACTGAAACAATTGCAACAATGACGGTAATCATGATTCCAATAGCAGCTGCGTAGCCCCACTTATAAGCCACGAAAGCTTGCTCGAAGAGGAACAGGGTCAAGGTTGAGAACTGACCTGAGTCACCACCGTTATAAGAGCCACCAAGGATCAATGGCTCAGCGAATACCTGTAGACCACCGATAGTTCCAACAATCAAAACGAAAGTGATTGTGTTTCTAAGGCTTGGCAGAGTCACGTAGATGAACTGCTTCCACTTGCCAGCACCATCTAGTGAGGCTGATTCGTAAAGCTCACCTGGGATTGCAAGCATCGCTGCCAAGAAGATCAAAGCGTTGTAACCTGTCCAGCGCCAAACAATCATGGATGCAATTGCGATGTGGCTTGAGGTTGTGCCTTGAATGAAGTCAACGTGCTCAAAGCCAAGAGCTCCGATGATGATGTTCACCATTCCAAAATCTCTACCGAAAAGCTGACCAAAAACAATTGCGATTGCTAGGACTGAAGTGATGTTTGGAACCAAAAGAATGGTTCTAAAGAATGTTGATCCCCGTAAATTTGGGTTATGCAAAATCGCAGCAAGGCCAATAGACATAATCAACATTGGAATGGTTGATAGCAACCAAATGTCGATTGTGTTCACTAATGCATTCCAGAACCTACTGTCCACGAAAAGTTCTTCGAAGTTTGCTGTTCCGATGAACTCCTGAGTACCTAGAGCATCGTAGTTGTAAAAGGCAATGACGATGGAGAAAAGAATTGGTGCTAAACCAAAGATAAGGAACATCACAAAGAACGGAGCTGTGAAAAGGAAAGCCCAGCGTCCATTAAGAGACAGAACAGCGTTAGGGTTGTTCAGTTTCTTGAGAGGCTTAGCGGGCTTCCAAGGTGAAGGTGGTTTGCTCGCACGAGCATTATCCACAGTTGTCTGTGACATTTTGTTCTTTCTTTAGCTAACTATTTACACTTACCAGCAGCAAGTATTCCGCCGTCAAATGCCTTCTTTGCGTTCTTTTCTTTTCCGTTAGCTACAAGTGAAATAGCAGATCCCATCGCCATGTCAATACAACGCTGGAGTTTTCCTTCGAAGATTGGCTTCAACTTCTTAACACCATCAGCATAAATCTTTCCAACTGGGGCGTTGTTAAAGAATGGGTCTTTGAATCCAATTAGATCAGGGTTGCTGTATAGAGAAGGTGTTGAAGGGAATAGACCATAAGTTTGGAAAACCTTCAACTGCTGAGCAGGTGCTAGGTACCAAGAAATAAAGTTCCATGCCTCCTGAGGCTCCTTTGCACCCTTAGGAATTGATAGCTGGCTACCACCCTGGTTTCCACCACCACCAGGAATATCTGCGATGTCCCACTTACCCTTTGTGTCAGGTGCTTGTCCCTTGATGTAGTCCATCATCCAAGCTGGTGAAAGCATCACAGCGAATGTTCCCTTAGACATACCTACGTTCCAGTCAGATGAGAACTGGCCGATACGAGTTCCGATTGCAGCAGTGCTAGCAGAAACTGTAGTGTCGAAAGCCAACTTAACTTGCTTGTTTGTCTTGTATACAAGTTGGCCTGCATCTGTTCCATTGTTTCTGTAGTACTTCTCAGTTCCCTGGTTCATAACTGCTGGGTAAACAGTTCCAATGTTGTCCATGAAACCAATAGGTTTCTGTGACGCATAAAACTTCTTGTTATCCGAAGTTCCAGTCTTTGCAAGAGCTGCAAGCCCTGCCTTGAACTTAGCCGTCTTAGTTGCAGCAAGGTATTTTTTACCAAAGGCAATGAACTTAGTCCAAGTAGACCATTCCTTGCTCACAGCATCTCTTTGGTATGGAAGACCAGCAAGTTTGAATAGATCCCAACGGTAAGACACTTCCAAGCCTCCAACGTCAGTTGGAATACCAATAACTGCATCGTTGTAACCAACACCGTGCTCCCAGCGCCAAGGAAGGTAGTCCTTCTTAATGTCCGCTGCACTCTTGTTGTTAGTGTTCTTTAGCTTGGTTAGGTCAAAGAAACACTGTGGGTATGCACGCCAGAAACCTGAGTATGAAATTTCTACAGCTGCGATGTCAGGGTTACCTGCACCACCGGCAGCACACTGGGTGAATAGACCAGTTCCGTTTAGAGCGTCAAGATCTGATTTCTTGATGCTTAGTTTGATGTCAGGGCGAAGTTTTCTGTAATCCGCTACCAAAGCTGGCTGAATTACGTCACCGAATGTGTTTACTGTCAGAACAGTACATTCGTTTGTGCTGGTGGTTGCCTTTGTGCAGTCAACAACGGCAGCGGCTGGGGAGATAAAACCTAAAACACCCATTGTTAGCGCTGCGCTAGCTAGCAGAGCTGCTGCTTTTAGTGACATCAACTTCTTTGACATTAAATTCTCCTTGTGAGTGGTTGCCTCCCCATTTAGTTGTTGTGCGACAACCATTTGGGGAGGCCTACGTCCTCGATAATAAGGTTTTGTAGTAAACTGCGAAAGCGGTTTCACAGTAATACAAGTTAAGCGTGAAAGCGGTTTCTCGGCAATCTGAGAAAGCGTTATCAGGCTAACTGTTACCAAAAAGTAATCATTCTTGGCGTTCTTTCCCAGCCAAGACCTATTTCATAGGAGCAGAAGAGGTAATCCGTGAATAAGACAATAAGCAGACGATTTATAGCTGCCAGCATCGCCCTAGTTTCCATAACTTTGGGCTCTGTGAGCGCTCAAGCCACTGCCCCTACCGTAACCAAGCCTGTTAAGGAGCGACTCCTGTGGGCTCAGTACTTTAGTGAAAAGGCTGGATCCCCCGTAGACAAGCGTTACTGGACCCATGACATAGGCGATGGCTACGGTTGGGGTAACAACGAAAAGCAGTATTACACCAACAAAAAACAGAACATTTCGACCAATGGCCAGGGACATCTGGTTATTACAGCTCTGAAACTTGACGAAAACAAAGCTGCCGACCAATACCGCTGCTTCCTATACCTAGACTGCCTATACTCAAGCGCCAAGGTTGTGACCAGAGACAAACTAGGTTTTCAATACGGCAGTATCTCAGCACGTATTCAAACAACCGAAGGTGTTGGAATGTGGCCTGCTTTCTGGATGCTCGGTGTGCCTAGATCCTCATGCGACGGCTGGCCTTCATGTGGCGAGATTGACATTGTTGAAACCAGAGGATCAGACCCATTCGTTTCTGTTTCTAGCTTGCACGGACCTGGTTACTCAGGTGGAGCTGCTAAGAGTAACTACTACTCAGCAGGAAACGATCCACTCAGTGCTGGTTTCCATACTTACCGTGTTGACTGGCTACCTAACTCAATTAAGTTCTACGTTGACGGCCAGTATGTCGGTGGTCAAAGAAAGAGCACCATTGCTCCTAAAGACTGGGTATTCAATGCTGAGTTCTATCTGATCTTGAACCTAGCCACCGGAGGAGACTTCGACGGTGGAGCACTTGATGAAACTATTGAAAAAGCAGAACTAAAAGTTGACTGGATTAAATACACAACACTAAACGGTGTTGGAAAGTTAATTAGGAAATAACTAACGAAGCTCTAAGTCATCGAGGGTGATGGCTGTGAAATATTTATAGCCGGCATCCTCGATTACTTTTTGTGCCCCAGTGTCTCTATCAACAACAGTTGCAACAGCAACAATGATTGCTCCTGCTTCCTCTAGTGCTTTAGCAGCAGTAAGGGGAGAACCACCTGTTGTTGAAGTATCTTCAACAACCACAACTCTTTTACCTTTAACGTCAGGTCCTTCAACCTGTCTGCCCATACCGTGAGCCTTAGCAGCTTTACGAACAACAAAAGCATCAATAGCTCTACCTCTGTTAGCTGCTTGATGCATCACTGCAGTTGCAACAGGATCAGCACCCATAGTCAAACCACCGATAGCAACGAAGTCCGTAACTCCGTTTGAATCCAGCATGTTAAGCATGACTTGCCCAATAAGAGGTGCTGCTTCATGATGCAGGGTAGCTCTACGAAGATCAACATAGTAATCAGCTTCAATACCGCTAGATAAAGTCACTCTGCCGTGAACAACAGCAAGTTCCTTAATTAGTTCAATAAGGCGGTGCTTGGCAGCAGAAGTATCAGTCATGTCTTAAGTTTAAGTAATGCGCATAGCAACTCATAACGTGAACTCAATTAGAACCCGTGTCGGCCGTGTAATCGACTGGATGCAAAGAGCAGATATAGATGTTCTTGCCATGCAGGAGATCAAGTGCAAGCCTGAGCAGTTCCCTATGCAGGCCTTTACTGACGCTGGATATCACGTAGTTCTTCATGGCTTGAACCAATGGAACGGTGTCGCTTTCGCAAGCAAAATACCAGCTAAAGATGTTGAAGTAGGTTTCCCGGGCATGCCTGGCTTTGGCCCTGAAACAGCTCAGGAAGCTAGAGCAATAGGTGCAACCTTTGACGATGTGAGGCTCTGGTCTCTCTATGTTCCTAACGGTAGAACTCTTGATGATCCTCACTACACATACAAACTTGAATGGTTAGACAGATTAGCAGCGGTAACAGCTGAATGGTTAGAACATGAACCAGATCAAGCTCTAGCTCTAATGGGAGATTTCAATATCGCACCACTAGATAAAGATGTTTGGGACATGGATGCATTCATTGGTTCAACACACGTGTCAGAAGCAGAACGAGATGCATTCAATGCATTTGAACAAATAGGTTTGCAAGATGTGATTAGACCACTTATTCCAGATGGATACACCTACTGGGATTACCAACAACTTAGATTCCCTAAAGACGAGGGAATGAGAATTGACTTCATCTTAGGTAACGAAGCATTTGCTGACAGAGTTACAAAAGCTGAAATAGTTAGAGATGAGCGCAAAGGTGAAGGTCCATCTGATCACGTACCGGTTGTTGTTGATATCGAGTAAAAATCTAGTTTGTAGCTAGAAACGCTTTACGTTCCTTCTCTGAATACTTTTCAATCGCATACCTGAGCATTGTTCTAGGCATCTTGGCTTTATGTTTCAAGAGGAATTCGGTTAGAAGATCTTGGTCTCTCTTGCCCACCTCGCGAAGCATCCACCCTGCTGCCTTGTGAATAAGGTGATGATCATCAGTAAGGGCTTCTTTAGCCATAGCTAAAGTAGGTCCGAATCTACCGATTCGAATCAGGGGGAAAGTTAGCAAAATAGAAGCTCTTCTCTCCCACAGGTTCTCAGACTTAGACAGCGCTCTTAGAAATGGTGCCCCGAAACCCAAGTGCCTTGTGAGTATCTCTCCCATGTATGGCGCACTAGCGTCAATAAGATCCCAGTTGTTTACCTGATTGTTCTTCAGTAGATCTAGCCAGAACTCGAAAAGTTGAATACGTTCAGCATCATCTCTAGCTTTTGCGTATTTGTGATTCAAGATCACGAGTGCTGTCAGTCTTTCCTCGTGATACTTGGAGCTCGCTAAACTAGCCAACTCCTCGTGAGGTAAGTCTTTGTATTTCTTGGCAATCGCCCTGGTATCAGGAACTGTTACACCTAAGAATAAATCTCCAGCGCCATAGCTATCCTCGCCAAAAACTTTGGTCTTTGCTGAACCTATGGCCCAGTCTTTACTTGCGACAGCTCTTAAATCTTTTCTTAGCTGGATTAGCCCACTCAATTAGTTCAAGTTACCAATCACAACTAGGCAGTCACCTGCAACAGGAATGAACTCACTCGTCTTTGAAGGGTTGAGCACAACACCGGTTGAACCTTCAGCACCAGCTCCTGATCCCAAACGATATCCAATAGCTGATTCACCGTGGTTACGGGCAACAGCGACAAGCTCAGCAAATGATATTGACTTACCAAGCTTTGCGTAGTCACCGATGTCTCTAACATTTAGAGTCGCACCTTCAGCATCAAATAGGTCTTCGAATACTGGGGCAAGCGCTGGGTTCTCACTTATTTGAGCGATGAGTAATGCAGCTAGTGAGTCGCTAACAACTAGATCATCAACTGCTGCAACACGAGCAAGTTCAGACTTTCTTGAGTCAAGGATTTCAGCTACTAGCCTTGTTCTCTCGACTCCATTACCCTCTGCTGCAAATAGTTGATTCATCTGCAACATGGTCAACATGGTTTGAGCATCTGCTTCACTCTGGCTTATGGCGTTACGGTAACCGAGAACGATAACCTCATTGAACTTCTTTCCCTTAGCTGCAGCGATTAAATCATCAACATCACCTGAGACGCTTGCGAAGGTAACCTTCACAGAACCAAACTTTAGGTTCTTCAGTTCCTCAGCAGCCACGTAGCGTGACTGGGCAACAATGTGAACTGTTGAGCCCTTCGGCAAGAAACCGGCAAGTTCATTTAGAACTGTCCGGCCCATTGAAGACCAACCAATGATTAGTAAGTGCTCCGCTGTGTCTTTCTTTCTAGCAACCGGGGTTACCTTCTTTTTAGAAATGTCTTCGCGCACTCCGGTGTAGACAACCTTGTCATCATCTTCAGCAATAGCAATAATCTTCATGCCCTTGAGGATCTTTGTATTTTGCTCTGGATTAACCCTTGCTGTGCCATCTGCTTTTAGTAAACCAATAACCGCAGCGTCGCTGAATGCAAGCAAAGCATCTGCATATGTTTTTCCGTGAAGTGCTGGCACATCGTTGAAGTAAATCTCATCACCATCAAAATCTAGAAGATCTAACACAACAGCAGCTAGACCTGGACGACGAGATGCTTGAGCGGTTACGCGGGCAATTATTTCTTGAGATCTAACAACAATTACTTGACCTTGGGTGGCAATGGTAAGGGCTTGACCGGTGTGTGAGTCATCGATTTCTGCAATGATTTTGATCTTGGTGTTTGGGTTGGCAGCTTTGATAGCTAGAACAGCGCTAACAACATTTGCATCTCCTGAGTCATCACTGTCGAGAACGATTATGGATTTTGCGTTGGAAATGTTTGTTCTCTTAAGATCTTCTGGGTTAGTAATGTCACCAGTTCTAGTGACAACCTTTAGCTTCCCAAGATCACTTGCACGAGCCTCAATTTCACCTTCCATGAAGTCCCTCGTGTTGCTTGAGAAGATGACTACATTAGCTTTTTTCACATTTGCGTTAGCCACGGCAAGCTCTTTTAGAACTGGGTAAATACGGTTTGACCAACCCAGGATAAGAGTGTGGTTGCTCACAATGATTGGGCTCTTGCCTTTACGAAGCTTTTCGAAGGCTCGAGTGATTGCACCAACGATAAAACCTGTTACGGCTCCGCCCAGAGCAACTGTACAAACCCAAGTTAAGAAGCTAAGGATACGTTCTGCCCAAGTGGCTTCAGCACCTCTACCAAACAAGGTGGCAAATGATCCCCAGAAGGTTTCAAAGCTGAACTCGATCTGGGCATCAGGACGAGTAATAAAAGGAATGGCAAATAGTGCTGCCTTAATGAAGACCAGCAGAATGCTGAAAATGACCATCAATACCAGCATCCAGGTCACGAACATGCCACTCTTAGCAATGGAGTTATCGAAACTGTACTTGAGCTTTGATCCAAGTCCCGGCTTAGAAACGAATGCTTTCGCAGGCTCACCCTGTGAGCCTTGGCCGTATGAACGGTCCTCTGTTTTATTGGTCATATTGCCCAATATTAGCGAGTCGGGGTGGAACCATTGTCTGAAATGTTCGTGAAACGGGCTATCAGGAGCGACGCCAGAGTACTACTGATGTGGATTTCTTTAGTCTTTTACCAGAGGGCAAGCTCACTGTTCCAGCATCCCCCACGGCAAAGACTCTAGCGCCTGGTTCTCTTTGAGCCAGCTCTTCAACTAGTTTCTCGAGTTCACTCACACGCTGTTTCATGTCCACAACGTAGTTCTCAAGATCGATAATCCTCTTGATAGCTACCAGTGACACTCCCTCATTGGAAAGCCTTGCCACTTCAGCCAATTGGCTCACATTGCGCAATGTATATCTTCTGGATTGACCAATAGTTCTACTAGGTCTAACTAATCCCATGCGGTCGTATTGTCGAAGAGTTTGTGGATGCATCCGAGCTAGCTCAGCTGCTGCTGCAATAGTCAGGATGGGTGCATCTGGATCTATTTCATTCATCAGAGCAGCCCTGCCTTATTAAGTAGATCTGCTCTTGGATCTTCCTTAGGAAGTAATTCATCGAACTCAGCTAATGCTTTAGCAGCCTTATCGGAAATATGTGATGGAACTAGTACCTCAACACTTGCAAGTAAATCACCAACACCTTTAGATGTTGTTACACCTTTACCTTTAACACGTAGAACTCTTCCATTAGGAGTGTTAGGAGCGACCTTTAGTTTCACTGGGTCACCACCAAGAGTTGGCACAGAAATAGTTGCACCAAGGACTGCTTCAGCAAAAGTAACTGGAACAGTGAGACGTAAGTTATTTCCATCTCTGCTGAATACTGGGTGAGGCTTAACACTGATGGTAATTACAAGATCTCCATTAGGTCCGCCATTAGGTGATGCTGCACCTTTGCCACGAAGTTTTATCTTCTGACCATCTAATACACCAGCTGGGATCTTTGCATTGATTGGATCCAGGCCTGTGTAGTTCAACTTAATGGTTGTTCCATTAACCGCATCAATAAATGGAAGTTCAGTTGTTGCAGTTAGATCTTGCCCAGGCATTGGACCACCGAAACCACCAAATCCTCGACCGCCACCACCAAATAGGTTGGCAAACACATCTTCGAAGCCTGCATTGGATTGACCGCCGCCAGGAGCTGTGAATCTTGCTCCACCGCCCATGGCTCTGAACTGATCGTATTCTTTGCGCTGTTCTTTATCAGAAAGAATTGAATACGCTTCAGAGATTTCTTTGAACTTAGCTTCAGCTTTAGCATCTCCCTGATTTGAATCAGGGTGATACTTTCTAGCTAATTTTCTATAAACCTTCTTGAGCTCTGCCTCGGGCACATCTTTAGCGACGCCAAGAACTTTATAGAAGTCCTTCTCTAACCAATCTTGACTAGCCATAAGTATTTACTTCGCTTCAGGAATAAAAACTGCAACCATTGCTGGACGGATAAGACGATCACCTAGTTTGTATCCAGGTGAGATTACATCTGCAATTACATTCTCACTCACATCAGCTGATGGAGTTTGAACTAACGCATTGTGCAATTCAGGATCAAACTTGTCACCCTTTGCACCAAAGACTTCAAGACCAAACTTGTCGCCACCATTACGCAGTTTGTTTAGAACTGCAGCAAAAGGAGAACCTTCAAGATCGCCATGTGCTTCAGCTAGTGAAAGATCATCGAATGCAGGTAAGAACGCTCTAATTACTTCAGCAATAGCAGCGTTACGAGCAACATCTCGATCTCTTTCAACACGAGTCTTGAAGTTCACAAACTCAGCTTGAAGTCTCTGCAAATCAGCTAGAAGTTCTGCTTCCT
>CANLDE010000023.1 GCA_947489235.1 Micrococcales bacterium | reverse complement strand
TTGGCTGTGAAGGGCAGGCCTCTAGTTGCTTGGACGGCCAGCACATTGAATTCGGAGAGGTTTGGAACATCACGCTCATAAATAGGTGAGCCAACTAGACCGATAAAGATGCGACCCTGCGGGTCAAGAAATGCGATGTAGTAATCAGCAGGCAAAGGCGGGATTTTTACTAAACCTGAATCTATTCGCATTTTCACAGTCAAAGGATCTACGGTAGCTAGAAGCCTGGCAGCTGTGCTGAGTTGTTTATCTGTGTTTTGCTGCAAGTAGGTTCTAAGCACAGCTACGGTTCCGATGATGCTAACACCCAGAAGAAGGGTGATGATGCCAACCGAAAGCGCAGTTAATCGAGTTCTAAGTGAGATACGGCCCCATAGCTTACTTACAAAGTTATGTACGGGGACTGTTCCAGGCATTTACTCTTCGTTCTTGAATGTGCGATACATATATCCAACACCACGTTTTGTGTGGATAAGTTGATTCTTGCTTAGTGGGTCAATTTTCTTGCGCAAGTAAGAGACATAACTTTCAACAATTCCTTGTTCACCGTTGAAGTCGTATTCCCAAACGTGATCCAAGATCTGGTCTTTGCTCATGACTCGGTTAGCGTTACCCATTAGGAATCTCAATAGCTTGTATTCGGTAGGGGATAGGTCAATTTCTTTGCCATTGACGAAGACTTCGTGAGCGTCCTGGTTAATCTTGATTTCGCCAACTTCAAAGATGCTCTCTTCTGCATCTTGCTTTCTAGTTCTTCTAAGAATTGCGTTGATTCTGGCAATAACCTCATCGATGCTAAATGGCTTAGTCATGTAGTCATCGCCACCGACTGTAAGGCCTGTTACTTTATCGCCGCGGTCATCTCTAGCGCTTAGGAAGAGTACCGGTAGGTCTAGGTTCATTGATCGAAGCTTCTTGGTAACGCTAAAGCCTGACTGATCAGGGAGCATTACATCTAGAACCATGATATCTGGCTTGGCTTTTTCAGCTACTGCCACAGCTTCTGTTCCTGTACCAACTGAATAGACGCTGAAGCCAGCGAATTTCAAACCAGCTTCTAGTAGGTCTCTGATGTTCTTTTCGTCATCGACGATTAATACCTTTGGGTTCTTCATGCTCTAAATGTGCCACCCATTACTCCATTAAGTCTGGATGTTTCCTGAGTGTTGCCTGAGACAATATTGGCTAAAAATCAACAGCGTCAAGGATCTCATAGGCATAGCCCTGCTCTGCTAGGAACCTCTGCCTGTTCTGAGCGAAGTCCTGGTCCACCGTATCCCTGGAGATAAGGGTATAGAAACTAGCCGTGCGGCCATCGGCCTTAGGCCTGAGAATGCGGCCAAGTCGTTGGGCTTCCTCTTGGCGTGAGCCGTAAGAGCCTGAAATCTGAATGGCTACCGAAGCCTCTGGCAAATCAATAGAGAAGTTGGCAACTTTAGATACCACTAGGACACCGATTCGCCCTTCCCTAAAGTCAGCAAATAATCTCTCACGCTCAGTTATTGGGGTATCACCGGTTATTAGTTCTGCCTTGAGAGCAGTTGATACAGCTACTAACTGATCAATGTATTGCCCGATGATAAGTGTTGGTTCGCCTATATGTTTAGCCAATAGTTTTTGAATTACAGGAATCTTGGCTGGCGAACTTGCTGACAAACGGTATCTGTCTTCTTGGTTAGCGATTGCATACTCGAAGTGCTCATCGACGGGTAAATCAATTCTTACTTCGTAACAGGCAGCTGGAGCGATATAGCCCTGGGCTTCAATTTCTTTCCAAGGGGCATCAAATCGTTTAGGGCCAATCAGAGAAAAGACATCACCCTCTTTGCCATCTTCTCTAACCAGGGTTGCTGTTAGACCAAGTCTTCTTCTTGCTTGCAGATCTGCAGTCATCTTAAAGATAGGTGCTGGTAGCAAATGCACCTCATCATAAACAATCAAACCCCAGTCATGATCATTGAGTAAAGCTAGGTGAGCATATTCAGCTTTACGCTTGGTGGTCAGAATCTGATATGTGGCAATGGTTACAGCAGCTACCTCTTTCATCGAACCGCTGTATTCACCAATTTCTTCTTCGGTGAGTGTGGTGCGCTTTAGCAACTCTGCTTTCCATTGCCTTGCAGAAACTGTGTTGGTAACAAGAATCAAAGTATTGGTATTGGCTTTGGCCATGGTGGCAGCACCGACAATAGTTTTACCAGCACCACAGGGTAGAACCACAACACCTGATCCACCAGCCCAAAACTTTTCAACTGCTAGCGCTTGGTAATCACGTAGGTGCCAGCCATCTTGAACTAAATCAATCTCGTGAGGAATTCCAGGAGTGTAACCGGCAAGATCTTCTGCAGGCCAACCAAGCTTTAGTAGCTCCTGCTTGATTTGACCTCTGGCCCAATCAGCTATTGCCCAAGTGTTTGGGTCAATGCGATCAAGGAGTAAGTCATTTACTTTTCGTTGCCTAGTTGTTTCTAATAAGACAGCAGGCTCAGCTGAATAAAGTTCAAGACCTCCAGTGTCACCTCTTCTAATAACCAGACGACCGTACCTAGACATGGTTTGTTCGATATCCACCCTGATGCTGGCAGGAATTGGGAACTTACTGTATTCATCTAAAACCCCTAGGACAAAAGAACTATCGTGACCTGCGGCCCTAGCATTCCAAAGACCTAGTTTTGTAATTCGATAGGTGTGCACATGCTCTGGAGCACGCTCAAGTTCTGCAAATACAGCTAAGTCATGGCGAGCATCTTTGGCTTGCGGGTGGTCCACTTCAAGCAGGGCAGTTTTATCGCTTTGTACGATTAGAGGTCCAGAAGGCATCCTTCTAGCCTAAGCGAATACCAGTGACACTGGCTAATGGCAGTACACGCTCACAGTCCGCTTGGCGGTCTTTACCTCGAAGCCTGCCATTGGCAAGCCCGGTTGGCTCAATTGGGAACTCTCGTTGGGTTCCATTCATCTGCAGCGAGACCCAGATAGTGGCTTTAGTCTTTATTGCCATCTCAATCTGACGCACAATGTCCTGGCCTTCAGGTGCTTCACCCAGACGTTTGTCATGAGCTCTTAGCCTCTGAATATCTTCAATAACCGAAGATGTCTTAGTTAGTGATGATTCATTCGAACCAGCAGCGCGCCAACTACTAACTACCTGATCTTTACTGTCCTTACGAATGGCAGCGTACTTACTTTCTCTAAGCAGATAGTAAACAATGTCTAACTCGAATCTGCTCTCTAAAGTGCTCTCGGAGGTCTTTGTAATAGAAACAGTTTTTAGTGATGAGTCGTTGAGTATTTGTGTAAGTAAGATTTGGTCATTGGATTGAATCAGAGTTCCATTTGGAACTTCTCGCAAAACCAGTCTTCCGAATCTAGTGGCAGCTTCTCGAATTAGGTAATCAACTGGTTGTGGTAAAGCTGTACCAGCAAGTTCAGTAAGCAGTGCACGAATATCTTGCTCAACTAAACCTGTCTCCAGTCCGTAGGTCACACTCAAAGTGCTGATCCGATATGTTGAGGCAACTCCGATTCGTTCAGTTTCGACAAATCTTCTAAGTTCTAATTCTTTGTCAGTAGGTAGCGGCCCAACAGCGATTATGGTCAAGTCGGCTTGAACAATAATGCGATTCTGTGTCTTTGGAAGATTTAGCGCAAGCAGCTTTGTGGCGCTCTCCAGTTTGCCTTCAAGCAAAGGTCTGAACCAGCTTGTGGTTCTATCAGAAGTAGTAAGACCAATCATTTCAGCCAACTGAGTGAGCTTGGTCATGTGTGTTAGAAAGCCTTCGTTGGCTATAGGGAATGTCTCTGCCAGCGCTGAACGTAGATTGACCGCTGTGGCAAGTTCAGCCGCTGATGTTTCACCTAACAGTGAAACCCAAGTCTTTGAAATATGTTGCCAGCGTTGTTCCGGCGAATTAGTTAGCCAGGTTAGGTATTGAGAACCCACCTTCCAACGTTTATCTGAAACCCCAATCAAAGATGCTAGTTGAGCTAAGGCGTATAGCAGTCGAACATATTCAACATCTCTACCTAGGTGCAGGGAGATCCTTTTTAGTTCAGGAAGTCCTACCTGCCCACGACCAACCTCTCGCACATAATTCTGTTCAAGTTCAATCACTAGTTCAGTAAGAGATTGGACGGTCTCAAAGGCACTTATTCCTGCTTGAGGATCTGCCTGCCCTGGCGAAGAAGGAATGTCAGCAGCCTTGGTGTCCTTGTATTCAATTAGTTCAGCCAATAACTTTGCCGAGACTATTTGTTTGAATGCTGTTACTGCCGCTTCAACTGGTTTATAGCTACCATCATCGAGTTTTAGAACTAGAAACATGTTGGCCATGGCATCAAGGCTGGCTAGGTCTGCTTTGGTTGTGCTCTTGCTTAGTAAATTACTAAAAGCAATGATCTGTTTCCGAGTTAGAGCAGAGACAGCCCCACTTATGTTTTGTGGTTTTATGAGAGCACTGGCGAAATCAAAGAAATCGCTAAATGAACTAGTTGGCATAAGTCTGATGCCAACTACCCGAACTAAATCAGAATCACTTGATTGAGCAAGAGCTTTGGCAACCTGAAGGACTTCGCTCATTAGGTTTAGTTGTTCCGATTAGTTCGCTTGCGGTTGATAGCACTTGCTACAAGAAGCGCCATTAAGCAGAGAAAACCGAAAGGTAAGACCAAAATAGGGATCATTCCCCAACCAGATGGAACCCAGGTGTTATTCACCAGTGGAGCTAGCAGAATAACCAAAACAGCTACTAGAGAGACAATTACGCTGCTAATGAAGGCAAAGGCTAGGTATTTCTCCAACAAAGGTGCTTCCTGCGCACTGCCTTTTGTTGCAGATTGGATATTAGAGTTAGGTTTCTTAGCCATCCTTTTAGAATACTGGCTTGGCTGAAGTAAAATGGACTGCGGCAACGAAAGAGGTAGTTATGCCAACAGGACACGTGAAGTTCTTTGATAATGTCAAAGGCTTCGGCTTTGTGCAATCAGATGAGGGACAGGAAGCTTTCCTTCATGTGAGCAACCTACCTGCGGGGGTTACAGATGTAAAACCTGGCACTCGCATCGAATACAGCATCGTTGACTCCAAAAGAGGTGCCCAGGTCATGACCATGCGCATCATCGAGGTCCCTGAGAGCCTAGAGAAGAAGCAGCGAGCTAGCGCTCGCATGAATAATGATGACCTAGTGATCTTGGTTGAAGGCCTAATCTCTGCTCTAGACAAAATCCGTCCAAGCATTGAATCAGGACACATCCCAGAAGGAGCAAGCGCTGAGAAGCTAGCTCGTCTTCTTAGAACCCTTGCCGACCAGTTACACAAATAATGGCTAGGCTCAAGAAACTTCCTAAGTTTGTCAAATTACTCAAGCCTGAAAAACAGGTTAAAAACCTATTTGACCTAAAAGCTTTCGCAGAGGTGGCTGCCAAATCAGCTGCTGATAAAAACGAACTAGGTTCATTTATCGAATCAGTCGATGAGGGTGAAGGTATCTCCACTTACCTATTTGAATCTAAGAAACTGGGCTATCTAGGCTGGCGTTGGTCGGTAACTATTTACCAAGCCGATCCAGTTACAGAACCTAGTCTGTGTGAAGTAGTTATGGTTCCTGGCAATGATTCACTAATTGCGCCTAAGTGGGTTCCTTGGTCTGAAAGATTAGCTGACTACCAAGCTTTACAACTAGAACTTGAAAGACAGGCCTTCTTAGATGCAGCAAATGCTATTGATGAAGAGGAAGCTGCTAAAGAGTTAGCGGTTGCCGACCTTGAACCAAGCGAGGACGCCAAGAACTAATCCCACCACGCAGGTGTATGGATACCAAGCCTTATTAGGGCTTGTGATTTGATCGTAGAAAACAACGCAGACTACAAGAGCTACAGCAAAACCAATTACGCCAATCAAAACAGCCAGACGTAATGTTCCAGTGATAGGAGCAGGATCTGGTTTTCTCTCAGAGTCTTTGGCTATCCAACGCATAAAACTTAACCTAGGTTCGAGACGACGTAGTCAATTGATTTAGTAAGTTGCTTCACATCTTCTAGTTCAGTTGCTGTGAAGGTTGCCACGCGTAGTTGGTTTCTACCAAGCTTTCGATAAGGCTCGGTGTCAACAATTCCGTTGCTACGCAAGATCTTGGCTACCTCTGCTGCATCAACTGATTCAGCAAAATCTATTGTTGAGACAACTTGTGAACGATACTCCGGATTACTCACAAAAGGTGTGGCATAAGCGCTAGCTTCAGCCCAAGCATATAGGTGGTCTGAGGCAGCCTTAGTTCTAGCATCAGCCCAGGCTAACCCACCGCTTTCATTCATCCAGTCGATCTGCTCAGCTAAGAGGAACAGGGTGGAAATAGCAGGGGTATTCAAAGTCTGGTTCAACCGAGAGTTATCGATAGCAGTCTTTAGAGACAGGAACTCTGGAATATATCTATCGGTAGCTGCGATGCGTTCTGCTCTTTCAACTGCAGCAGGGGACATTAGAGCAAACCAAAGCCCACCATCGCTAGCAAAGTTCTTTTGTGGAGCAAAGTAATACACATCTGTTTCTAAAGGATCAAAATCAATACCACCAGCAGCACTGGTTGCATCTGTGAAATACAGTGCATCTTTATCAGCGCCTTGCACTCGCTTTACTGGAGTAACAACACCAGTTGATGTTTCATTCTGCGGATAGGCATAAGCGCTAATACCTGCTTCTGCGATTAGGTCTAGTCGTGAACCAACTTCACCCTGGATAACTGTTGGTTTGGTTAGCCATGGGGCACTAAGTGAGGTTGCAAACTTGGCACCAAATTCACCGTGGACTAATAGTTGAGACTTGCCTTCAGCAAGGCTGTATGAGGCAACATCCCAGAACGCAGTTGAGCCACCGTTACCAATGACAATCTCATAACCTGCTGGGTTATGAAAGAGTTCCATCAAACCCTCTTGCACGCGCTTGACCAGGTTCTTCACTGGAGCTTGACGGTGAGAAGTTCCCATCAGCTCGGCACCTGCTTTAGCAAAAGCAGCCAGCTGATCAGGTCTAATCTTTGAAGGACCACAGCCGAAACGGCCATCTAGGGGGAGCAAATCATTGGGAATAATTATCGAAGCCATTACGCAAGTTTAGTAGTTGAGAGACTAAGAAGATTTAGGCTTATCAGGTGACCGATTTGATTGATACCACCGAGATGTATCTTCGAACCATTTTGGAACTCGAAGAAGAAGGCCATGTGCCCTTGCGTGCTCGTATCTCAGAGCGTCTAGATCACTCCGGCCCAACGGTTTCAGAAACAGTTGCTCGAATGGAAAAGAACGGTCTGGTCGTGGTCAGCGGAGATCGCCACCTGGAACTCACATCTGAGGGTCGACACCTAGCCATTGAGGTTATGCGTAAACATCGATTGGCCGAACTGCTCTTGGCCAACATCATTGGTTTGGACTGGCACCTGGTCCACGAGGAAGCTTGCCGCTGGGAGCACGTGATGAGCGAGCAGGTGGAACTGAAGATTTTAGAACTTGTCAAAGATGTTGAGAAATCTCCTTTTGGAAACCCAATCCCTGGTCTAGAACATTTAGGTAGAGGTGAATCTACTGCCATGGGAGAAAAAGTTACACCTCTTATAGAGCTATTAGATGTTGAGGTACTAGTAAAGCGAATCGCTGAGCCGCTTCAGGGCTATTCAGATGCCCTAGCTCACCTCAAGGCTGCTCAGGTGGTACCAGGAGCCAGAATAAAGGCCACTCAGGCCACAGATCGGGTGCTTGTGAGCACAGTAGACGGGTTGAACTCAGTTAGCCTCACCGCCTTTGACGTGGCTCATATATTCGTTATTCCTGCATAAACACTGGGTTTTAGGGGCTTTAGCCCTGCGGATATTCTTTTCGGCTCGAATTTCGGGGTAAACTCGAAGAACCTTGGATAACCAACCTGGCCAAGGTGCGAAAAGAGACCAATTTCGGTCTCAACTTTGTAAGTTACTCGCATAAGACTTGGGTTTCACCAAAGAATTAGTTAGGAGGATAAGTTTTGACTCAAAAGCCAACTGGACGTCGCCGCGCTGATGTTGAAATTAATGTCCTCGAATCCTTTGAACTTCGCAGTCGCAGATCCATCAGGGAAAGCGAAAGAAAGCGCAAAACCAGAGCAGCCATAAAAGCTGAAAAAAGAGCTGCAAAACTTGACCGTAAATTCTTCGCCGCTAACCCTCCTGCCGTTGCCGATGATTCTGGAGCAATTGTTCGACCAATAGCCAAACTTCCATTCCGCAAAAGAGCAGAAGTCAAATCAGCTTTGGTTATGAGCGTTATCGCTGGAGTTACAGCTACTGCCACTTTGCCTGCCTATGCCTATAGTCCTGCCGTTACAGCTCTCTCAGGTTTAGCCTCTAACTCATCAGGAGCTGCCGGTGAAGCCCAGAGCCTAGCTATTGCTCGTGAGACCACCATCAACTATGAGCGTGGAACATACGGAATCATGTCAGCCAGTGATCTTCAGCGCATGACAGATAGAAGTAACTACCTTGGCTATACCGGTCTAACCGCAGTTGACTTGGCGGCTAATCCAAAGTACTCAGAACTAAACCCTGATGACATCATGAAAGTATCTGCCAAGTATGTAGGTGTGCCATACATCCTGGGTGGAGAGCTCCCTACCGGTTTGGACTGTTCAGGTTATGTCCGTCTTGTATTTGCTGAGTTTGGTGTGCTACTACCGCACTCTGTAAACGCTCAAGCTGCCCACCCTAGAATCAAGCGAATCAACAAGGCTGATGCCCGACCAGGTGACTTGGTAATCATGAGCAACCACAGCCACGATGGAATCTATGCAGGTTCAGGCATGTTCTATCACGCTCCAAGACCAGGGGATCGAGTGAAGCTAGCTCCGATATTCACCCCGAATGTCTATTACGCACGCGTAATTGACTAAAAAACATAACCAATTCTTAACCTTTATCTATGGTGTGTTTTATAGCCATATTCGACGATAAGTCGTAGCCTTTTCCCAAGCCAACTTTTGGCTTTGAAAGGAGAAATTAATGGATGCCTTCCCTGTGCCTGCCAAGCATGAGTTTGCCCATCTGCACGTAGTTTGTCCTTGTCAAAGTTTCTCTGCCTAGACGCGTTACCGATTGCGGTGGCGCGTTTTTTCTTTGAGCGGAAGTTGACTGATACGAAAACCTGCAATCCGTGCAGGTGATTTCGAAAGGAAGCTAGATGAGAACATTAGTTTTGAACGCAGGCTATGAGCCACTTGGTGTGGTCTCATTCAAGCGAGCGATTGTTTTGGTGCTGAACAAGAAAGCAACCGTCTTGGAAGGTTCAGCCGAAGTCAAGGTGCACAGTGCCACCGATGAATACGATCTGCCATCTGTGATTCTGTTGAGTAGATATGTCAGGGTACCTGGCTCTAGACACATTCCTCTTTCAAGAAGGGGAGTACTAAGAAGAGATGCTCACCGCTGTGCTTATTGCAAGAGAGCTGCTAACACCGTTGACCACGTTCAACCTAAATCTAAAGGCGGAAGCGATACTTGGGAGAACCTGGTTGCCGCTTGTCTTCGTTGCAACAATCTCAAAGGGGATAAGACACTCAAAGAGATCGGTTGGGAATTATCTTTCACACCAAAGATGCCTACCGGTGGTGCATGGCTAATCAGAGGAGCAGAAAAGCTTGAACCTGAGTGGGATGAGTATCTAGCACTACCTAAAGCTGCCTAACTGGTGCCCCCGAGAAGAATCGAACTTCCGCACATGGTTTAGGAAACCAATGCTCTATCCACTGAGCTACGAGGGCAAATCGTGACTACAAGAGTCAAACTTACCCGAATCCAGCCCAGCCTACGATGTTCGTCAAAGCGTAAAAGTTAGGCTAGGTCTCTAATGAGTGCACAAGATCAAACCCAACAGCAATACAGCCAATGGCTTCAAGAAATTCGAGGCATTGGTGGGGCTAACCCTTTGACCAACCTTGACTTAGATGTTCTGGGGCTAGTCAATCTTGAAAAATCTCACCCAGTGGGTTTATCCCTATTTACTAAAAGCCACAGAGGGCTGCTAGCTAACCTAGTTAGAGATCCAATTGCTTACTCAAAGGCCCTAACCGAAGCCCGTCACATCAAAATCAAGAGTGAAAGACTCACCTCTAACTCTGGGTTAGAAACCATATATCTACTAGCCGGGGCCATTGATTTTCGAACAGTAAATCTAGACCTACGAATCCCAGCCATGATGTGCTCAGCAGAACTCATCCGCAAAGGATCAGATTTTGAACTGGTGCTCCAAGGTGAACCATTTGTCAATCCAGAACTTGTATTCACCCTAAGAAAGCACTTCCAGATTGATCTAGATGTGCAAAAGCTAAACCGTGTGTATAGAGAATCCACTGATTTAGTACCTATTACTCTGCTTAGCTTCTTGGCTGATGTAACCAAGGACATTCCTGAGCTTGAGATTCAAAGAACGCTAGTACTTACCAATGCAGTAACAGCACCAACATTGATGCTCAATGAACTGCCAAGTTCACCTAACTCTTTCGTTTCAAAGATTGCTCTCGGCGAACCAATTACTCAAGGCGATGAAGTATTGCCAACTGTACTCTTGGCAGCTGATGCTGATTCAAGCCAAACCCAGATCGTCAAACGTGCTATCGCTGGAGAGTCTTTCGCTGTTGAGGCACTGCCTGGTACCGGTTATACCCAAACAGTTGCCAACATCCTGGCTGCACTTTCTGCCGAAGGTAAAAGAGCATTAGTAATTGCTCCAAGAAGACAAACCATAAACGAGCTTTCCAGCCGTCTAACTCAATCTGGTCTCAGCGGTTTGATGGTTAGGTCTTATTCTGCTTGGCTAGATATTGTGAGTGCTCTTTCTCGCTACGAGAAAGCAACTCCAGCAAACCTTCAAGATGCGATTATCGCTAGAAATCATGCAGCTGAGAAATTAGCCGAGTATCAAGACTCACTAACAATTAGCCACCCAGTCCTAGGTATCAGCATCTCTGATGCCTTAGCCAAGTTAGCTGAACTTAGCTCACTACCTAAGCCACCTAAAACTAATGCTCGGATAGCAGGGTCAGCGCTTTTTGAAACTAGGAATAGAACTGCTGCTATTGCGCTCTTGCATGAAGCTGTTGAACTTGGAGAATTTGAACTTTCAGTTCAATCAAGCCCTTGGGCAAACTCCCGCTTTGAAGATCCAACCGAAGTGCCTAGAGTGCTATCGCTGGCTAGCCGAATGGCAGATGATGTTTTGCCTTCCTTCGGGCAGCGCTTAGATGAAATTTCTAAGCAGGTCTATTTCCCTGATGCGCTAAATGTCGCTCAGTGGGGAGAGTACCTACGCCTGCTAATTAGCATCCGCGGAACGCTAGATAGATTCCGACCTGACGTATTTGATAGGCCTTTGACTGACCTAATCACCGCTACTAGCCCTCGTCGCGAAAAGAATGGCATGTCTGGTAAAACCAGAAGGGCACTAAGTAAGCATGCTAAAGAGTATGTCCGGGTTGGAGTATCAGTGACCGACCTGCACGTTGCCTTATTACAAATAGAGGAACAAGCTCAGAAATGGAAAGAGCTCTGCAGTGAACCTATCTTGCCTAATGTTCCGCAGGGCCTTGACGATGCTCAAGTTATCTATCAATCACTAGTAGCAGATCTAATCAAGCTCGACTCTCACCTAGATCAGGACTCGAATCGACTGAACCTGATTGAACTACCGATCAG
This sequence comes from Micrococcales bacterium, assembly GCA_947489235.1. Lineage (GTDB taxonomy): Bacteria > Actinomycetota > Actinomycetes > Actinomycetales > Microbacteriaceae > Rhodoluna. Next base: position 4,175 of record CANLDE010000023.1, on the reverse strand, counting down.
TGAACTAAGTGCAAAACTTCGTGCTCTCGCCACTGAGACTGGACCACTAGATAACCTGGTCGCTAAAAATGATTTACGTAAGAGAGTCCAAGAAGCAGGGCTTACCTCTCTTGTGAAATCACTAGCTGCTAATGGAGCTCGTAATGAATCTCTAATTGCCGAGTTTGATCAGTGCTGGTGGCTTTCCGCCCTTGAGTATCTATTGGTCGGGGATAACGCCTTCACCTCATATACACCTGAACTTTTAGCTCAGCTTGAATCACAGTTTGTAACAGCAGATCAACGTGTGCTTCTGGAATCTCGTAAAGAGATATCTTTCAGAACCGCAAGAAGATGGAACCAGGCAGTTCAAGAACTACCTCAGGAAGTAGAGGCTATTAGGGCTCTTCTCAAGGAGAGAATTTCTTCTCTGCCAGTAATGACTCAAAAGGCTAGAAAGCTCTGGCCTAATCTTGTTGCACACGTAGCATCAAGTCCTTACGAACTACCTGTCGAGTTACTGCAAGAAAAAGCCTTTGATGTTGTAATCATCATGGATGCTGCCGGCACAACAATTGCAGAAAACCTTTCAGGTCTAATGCGTGCAAGAGCGGTCATCGCTTTTGGTGACCCAATGATTGCTGAACCTAATGGCTTTGAAGTCGAGTGGCAGTTATCCCTTAAAGCTAGAGCGCCTGAATCTCCAAGTGCATTTGATGTAGTCAGCGCTATCTTCGGCAGAGAGGTGCTCAAGCGCTCCTACCGACTCAAAGGTCAGCTCTTTAGTCAACTAATCAACAAAGAGTTTTACCAAGGCAGGTTGGAGGTGGAACCCACAGCCAATGAGTTTGATGGCAAGTCCGCTCTTGAACTAGTAATCGTAAATGGCGAAAACCGCACCCTGGGCAATAAGACCGCCAGCACTGAATCTCCGCTAGCTGAGGTTGAGAAGGTTATCGAGCTAATCCTTGACCACGTAAGACATTCACCTGAGCAGTCGCTACTAGTAGTAAGTGCAAGTGCTGTGCATGTGGAGAACCTACACATCGCGCTGCAGGATGCCATCGAAGCTCACCCTGATCTCATGGAATTCTTTGAAAAACATGGCCGAGAGAAATTCGAAATAGCCACCCTGGCAGATCTCAACCACAGACTGGCTGACCGGATTATCTTCACCATAGGCTTTGGCAGAACAGCTCAAGGCAAACTACTCTCACACTTTGGTTTACTCAACGAACCAGAGGCTAGAAGATGGCTTGCCAATATGTTGGTTAGCGCTAGATATGAATTGACTATAGTCAGCTGCTTCAGTGCCTATGACTTACCTGAACTAGGTCCAGAAGGAGCTACCGCTTACCTCTCAACTTTGCTTCGACCTATCTATAACGACTCAGTTGAAACAGACACCTTTGATTCAGACCCGATGCTCGCTGATCTCTCCAGAAGACTAAAGCGCTTCGGCATCAGAGTTGTCGAAGGGTTTGGTCAGCGCATTCCATTGGTGGCATCTTTTGGTAACCAGTCACTAATTGTTGAACCTGACTGGGCTAACTCAGATCTAACTCTCACCGAAAGAATCAGATTGCGTCCAGCATTATTGAGATCACTAGGTTGGGGCTATCAGCGGGTTTATTCATTCGAAGTTTTCAGTGACCCACAGGCTGTTGCCGAAAGAATTGCTATTCGCCTAGGTGTTGAGATAACTCCAACAATGTTGAATACCCAAGCAGTTGCTAGAGTGCATGAAGATACCGATGCTGCTTGGGGAGATTCAAATACTTCTAATGATGACCGGCTCAGACAAGACAAGCCTCCGCACTGGGGCTAGCTATCTTTTTTAGGCGGTGCAGGTGTTGCACTGTCAGTTTTATAGAAACCAGTTCCTTTGAAGGTAATGCCCACTTGCCCAAAAACTTTTTGCACCTTGCCCTTGCATTCAGGGCAGCTGGCAATGGCATCATCGTTGATCGACTGTTGAACATCGAACACGTGAGCACATTTAGTGCACTTATATGAATAGGTGGGCATCTGACTAGTTTATTTTGAGAATCTGCTCTTGGGTTACCACACCGTGAACTCTTTTATCGTGGGCTTCAGTTGGAACTAGGTCTAGCACTTCGTGCTCAAAGACAACAGCGTAAACAATTACTCCAGAGAGCAAAGCTAATTCCTTATCAAAGTAACCTTTACCCCTACCCAAACGATTGCCAGAGCGATCAACTGCTAAGGCTGGAACAAAAAGCAAGTCACCAGAACCAAGGCTTAGCTTGTTCCCTTCAACAAAGTCGTGCCAAGCCAGCTCACCTGTTGTCAGGGTTTCTGGAACTAACACTTGAATTCCCTGTTCAACTAATCTCTGAATGAAATCGGCAGTGGCTGGTTCAGAAGGATAAGAAACGTATACCCCTACTCGGTTAGGTTTGTGCATTTGAACAACACTGAGCAGATTGTTAGTCAAAGCCTCATTAGAGCGGTTCGATTCTTTACGTAGGTTGAGAATATGCTTGCGAATAGTTGCTTTAGCAAGCGAGATATCGTTCATGCCACTAATCTTGCCACCATGAGTAACTCTTTTGCTCTCACCCACGGTGAGGTAACCCTGCGGGTCATTAAACCCCGAGATTCTAGAACTTTAGAACGATTGGTTTTATCGAACCGCGCCTGGCTAAAGCCTTGGGAAGCAACTAATCCGCATGGACCAACTTCATTTGATTTCAAAGCTCAAATCAGAGGACTACTCAGACAACTAGAAAATGATGAGGGAATTCCTTTCCTGATTATGTATAAAGGTGAAGTAGTTGGACAGCTAAATGTTGCCAACATCCTTCATGGATCAGTTTCATCCTGTGTTGTTGGTTACTGGATCATTCCAGAAGTTGCAGGTAATGGCATAACTCCAACTGCAGTAGCGCTTGCTATGGACTACATGTATAAAGTTGTTGGTTTGCACAGAGTTGAAATAGATATCAGGCCAGAGAATCAAGCAAGCATTCGTGTAGTTGAAAAGCTTGGGCTTAGGTACGAGGGGCTAAAGAAGAATTACATCCACATCAGTAACGCTTGGCGTGATCATTATGTCTTTGCTCTAACCGCTGATGAAGTTCCAGGTGGAGTGTTGAATCGTTGGCTTAGACGCGAAGTCCCAAAAATCAAATACGAATTCAAAAACTGAGCAAAATATGCGATTTAGACACGCCGAGAGCAAATATTTTGTTTATCGGCGAAAAATCTCCTCCATAAATAGTCTTGAGTAATGGAAATCACTGGATCAGGCGGAATACTTCTTTTAGTTATCGCTGTTCTTTGGTTAGGTTTCATGACTCCCTCCGGAAAAAGCGGACTTGGAGATGCAACAAAGAAAAGAAAACGAGTTCAACGTGTTTCTGCGCCAACTCAGGCAGCAAAACCATTAAAAATCCAGGTTCGTAGCCAACAAAACCCTTGGTTTCAAGCCGAAGTAGAGGCTATTGCACCTATCAGCGCTGTAGCACCCGAACAAGCTGCAAAAGTAGAGGTAAATCGGTTACCAGATCCACTTTCAGCAAGACTTGGAAAAATTGAGAACGTGCAGTGGGCAGAAGTTCGCGATCTTTCAGAAGCACGTGAAGTTAAAGAAAACGTCAGCTCAAAATCTTTAGATGAAATTCTTGAGAGACGTCGCTCAAATGGCTAAAAAAATTATTAAAAAAATGCTAAAAAATAAGCACAATTTTGTCTCCATCTGTCTTATAAATGCCACTAATCTTTAAGAGACCCCAAAGTAAGGAAGTTTTAAATGGGATTACTAGATGACCTGCTAAGAGGTGGCCGACGTGCCGCTAAGGAAGTCAAGAAAGATGTCAGCCATGCAGTCGACAAATTAGAAGACAAATTGGATGATGCAAAAAAAGATGCCCGCAAAGGCGTAGTTAAAGCAGCGAAGGCAATTGAAAAAGCCACACCTGAAATAACTGCAAAAGCCTCTAAGGCGATCAACACAGCTGTAGTGAAAGCTGCGAAAGCAACACCATCAATCACTGCAAAAGCCGAAAAGGCAATTAATAAAGGAGCGAAAATGGCAACAACAACCGCAAAGAAGGCAGTGGCTAAGAAGCCTGCTGCTAAGAAGGCTGTAGCAAAGAAGGCAGCGCCTAAGAAGGCTGTTGCAAAGAAGGCTGTAGTAAAGAAGGCTGCACCTAAGAAGGCAGTTGCAAAGA
>CANLDE010000022.1 GCA_947489235.1 Micrococcales bacterium | reverse complement strand
TGCTATTACGTAGGAGTCAATGGTGCCAGCTACCGTCTTACCTGCAAGTACATCGCTCCAGATGTTAGGTTCATTGATTGCAATCCAGCGCAGCTTCGCTGCACTGAAGTATGGGTCAAGTGGAAGACCAGTTAGTTCTTGAACTTTTGAGTATGTTGGGTGACTCTCTAAGTCTTTGAGAATGCCTGTTGTTCTGCGGTCTTGCCAGACGATAGCGTTTCTAGGAGAAGCTAGTGTTTCTTTATTCCAGAGACCAATGGTTTCTCTTTGGTTGGTAATACCTAAAGCTTTGAAGTCATCCCCTACTAGATCAATTACTTGCTTTACGGATGACTGAACTGCAGACCAAATTTCTTCAAGGTCGTGTTCAACCCAACCTGGTTGTGGGAAGTGCTGTGGAAACTCTTTATACCCTCTGGCAACTATCTCACCTTGGTGGTTAACAGCTATCGCTGTGACACCCGTGGTTCCTGAGTCAATAGCGAGAATCATCAGTGTGCCATCGGTTCGTAGATAACTTCTTCTGGTCTTAGATCTTTCCTAGGCCACTCAATAAGCAACATGGCAGCAAGCATGAGTGAACCACCAAACAGAACTTGTAGTGAAAGAACCTCTTGACCAACAGCAACTGAGGTAAGGGCTGCAAAGACAACTTCCATAGTCAATATGATGGCAACCCGAGATGCGTCCATGATGGATTGAGCCCAGGTCTGAATAAAGAAAGCTAAGGCTGTTGCAAATACAGCCGTGAACAATATGGCAAACCAGACCTCGCCATCTGCCGGAGCTTGAATGCCATCAGGGGTTGCTCCAACCCAACAGATCACAGCAACGGTTGCTAGCTGAATAACTGTTAGTGCATAGACATCTTTACCGGGGGACCATCTTCCAAGGCCCACGATGTGTGCTGCAAAGCCTAGAGCGCAGAGGATTGTCCAGATTTGCCCAAAGTCGAATGATGCATCTTTGATCGTTATGAAACCTAGACCAACAGTTGCAAGTAGTGCTCCAACAGCAACTGTGGCCCTTGGCTTCTTCTTGAAGATCACCCAGACCAGAACTGGGGTCATGATCACATAAAGTCCGGTTACGAAACTGGTGATAGCTGCAGTTGAAAGAGTTAAACCAACTGTTTGAGTGACATAGGAGAAACCTAAGACTGTTCCAAGAATGACCCCATAGAGAAGGGTTGGGCCTTTGAAGGCTTTCAGTACGCTTGGCTTGATCGCGATCATGAGCAGTGCCGCGATTGTGAATCTAATTGCTAGGAAATCGAAGATGGGAATCTTTTCCATTGCTGGCTTCATTACAACAAATGAAGCACCCCAGGCGATGGTAACCACCAGTAAGGCGGCAACGCCTAAACCATTTCGTTTCACTTACCTAGTCTATTTGCCGCGCTTGATACGAGTACCGTGGGCAACATGCTTGACCATGCTTGGGAAAACTAGTCCGTGCATAGGGAATACCGACCACCAATAGATGTGTCCTAATAAGCCTCTCGGTGCGAAGATTGCTCGCTGAGTTACCTTAGTACCACCATCTTTGGTTTCTTCAGCTTTGAATTCAAGCCAAGCAAGTCCTGGCATTTTCATCTCAGCTCGAAGACGAAGGAGATGTGGTCGCTCGAGTGCTTCGACTCTCCAGAAATCTAGAGCTTCACCTTCGAGGAGGAAATACGGATCTCTTCTACCTCTTCTAAGCCCAACTCCACCAACTAGACGATCTTGTAATCCTCGAAGTTCCCATGCCCAAGTAGCAGTTGAATATCCGTTATCGCCACCGATGGATTCGATTCTCTTCCAAACAGTTTCAATCGGGTCTTTAGTTGTTTCAGTTCTGATGTCTGTGTATAGCGAACCACCAGCCCATTTAGGGTCTGTTGGAAGCGGTTCGCTAGGAGAACCTGGAAGTGAAGCATTGCTCCAACGTGTTTCTACGTTGGCGTCTTTGATTCTGGTTAGAGCTAGTGAAACGGCTCTCTTGAAGGTAGTCAATCCTCCAACAGGATCTGGAATGAACTCTTTGATGCTTTCATCTTTAGCGACAACTTCATTCCTGAGGCTGTCAATAAGTCTTCTCGCAAGAGTAATTGGTACTGGTGTAACTAGCCCAACCCAACCACTTGAAAGTCTTGGAGTTAGCACTGGTAGTGGAAGAATGTGACGCTTACGAAGACCAGCAGCCTCTGCATACTGGATCATCATTTCCTTATAGGTGAAAACTTCGGGTCCACCGATATCAAAGTATTGGTTTAGTTCTTTTTTGATGCCAGCAGCACCAACTAGATATCTCAAGACATCTCTAACCGCGATTGGTTGAATACGAACATTCACCCACTTTGGTGTAATCATCACCGGGATACGTTCGGTCAGGTAGCGAAGCATCTCAAAAGATGCAGAACCTGAACCGATTACAACACCAGCTCTAAGTTCGATAGTTGGCACACCAGAAGCTCTTAGAATCTCACCAGTTTCAGCTCTAGATGACAGGTGATCGCTGAGCTCAACTTTCTCTTCAGCCATTCCACCTAGGTAGATGATTCTGCTAACACCGTCTTCTTTAGCGCACTCACCAAAAGTGGTCGCCCATTCTTTCTCCAGTTGAACAAAATCATCGGCAACCATTAAGGCGTGTAGGAGGTAGTAAGCGACATCCACGTTCTTCAGTGCTTTGGCGATGGCGGAACGATCGTTGGCATCACCTTCAACAATCTCAACCTGTGAATACCAAGGGTAGCTAACTAGACGTTCAGCGTGCCTTGCTAAAACCCGAACTCGATAGCCGTGCTGAAGCAATTCTCGGACTAAACGTCCTCCGATGTATCCGGTAGCACCGGTAACCAAACAAAGTGCGGGTTTACCGTCTTTACCTAACGCTAGAGGTAATCCTGCTGTTACTTCTTCGCGCATTTAGGCAACCTGAGACTTAATGCCATCTACTGTTACTCGGTAAATTGGCTTCTTCTCACCGGCTGTAACGAGGAAATCTAACTTGTTCTCAAATGGTGCAACTGGGCAGGTAGCAAAGTCAGTGTATGAGCAAGGGAAGTTACCAGCGAAGTTGAAGTCAAGGACGAAGGAACCATCTGACTGCGCATAAGCAGTAACAGATCTTCCAGTTCCATAGGTGATAGCTCCGCTGGTGGCATCTTTGAAATAGACAGTTAGGTCATCGCTACCAGCTTTGTCAAAAGCAGTTAGCTTGTATTGCTTTCTATCAAACTCAAACACTAGAGCCCCAGGAGATACGTAAGCATGGGTCATACCTTCAACCACAGAACCAACAACGACTTCACTTGGTGCTGATGACTTCTCTAGTTGTGCCATCACTCTGAAGGTTTCGTCATAGTCGAAAGTCAATACTGACTCGAAACTCTTTAGCATCGGAGAGTTTGGATCTCTAGGGCGAACTACTAACTGTCCTGCGCGAGAAGCAAGTTCGACTTTGATTCCATCAAAGTCGAAGGTCATCTCTGATCTAGGTTCGATAGTCCAAGCATGTTCACCAGCCTTAGAACCTCTAACGTGCACGGTGTCACCAGTGGCCCACCACGAACCTGAGACGCCTTGAATCTCTTGAGGTTCATCGGTAAGCCAAACAAGATTGGTTATCGAGAGGAATCCAGAAGGGTTAGAGAAAACCTTGTTTCTCGAGTCCACCCAATCTGACCAAGTTTGAAGAATATTGTTCATTGGAAAAGACTAATCCTCAAATAGTGGGACTTGGCTCTCAATGCCAACAATTGAAGATCCAGTGCTCGGGCGCTTAGCCAAATGTATGACATAAAGCTCCCCAGGCTTCATGGTTTGAGCCTGCTTTAGCAACTCTCTCTGCTCATCATCTGCATAGGTACCTATCGCCTTCAAAATGGTAGGGAGGGCAGGCCTGTGACTACAGATGACAACACCGGTGTTCCGATTAGCGAACTTCTCCACTAACTTACTGGCCCTTCTGGGGCTTAGCTTTGCCCCGCGTTCGCTCAGAAGAGAGCGCTTAACCAGGCGAACCTTGTTGTGTTCTAGGAAAGGGGTCACCGTCTCTATGCATCGCTGCCAGCGGCTAGTAAGAACCGTCTTTGGGCCATAGGCAGCCAAGATGTTAGTCAGCGCTGCTGCTTGGATCCTTCCAATTGGAAGTAGCGGCCTAGTTGACTCACCCTTCTTCCAATCTGAACGAGGAGTTGCCTTAGCATGCCTCAGCACAATGAGAGGTTTGGTGGCTAAATGATCGTTTGCCTCAAGAGCCTGCAAGATCTTTAGGGGAGTTAAGTCGTACTTGTAGGTGAGTTTCTTTTTCGCATCAGCGACCGTGAACCATTCGAGAGAACCAACCTCTTCATCAGGAACGAAGTTTTGGTTAGCCAAAGCTTTATCGGTCACTTCAGCTGCCCAGTAGTGAACTACTTTGCGCTGCCCGTTATCCAGCTTGTATTCAATCTCGCTGAGCTTGACACCCAGATTTACCGAGAGACCTGTCTCTTCTCTAATCTCTCTGACCGCAGCTTCACTAATTGATTCACCCTTATCGAGTTTTCCCTTAGGCCAACTCCAGTCGTCATAACGATCTCTGTGGATGAGTAGGACTTTGAGCACACCATTCTCACTGCGCCAAAGTAATGCGCCAGCTGCAACAACAATCATTAAATGTTTCCGCTTTTCTTAGCTAAAACATTCTTCATGATTTGGTCTTGAACATCGATGTGTTCGGTTGTGACCTGGTTGCCACCGTTCTTGAGCCAATTACCTTCAGGATATAAGTGCCAAGAGTGAGATGTGTCTGACATTCCAAGTGCGAACAGGTTCTTCATCTCAGCGAGGTGATCAGCTTGTCTGAGTCGAACTAGCGTTTCAACTCGACGGTCTAGGTTTCTGTGCATCATGTCAGCCGAACCAATATAGACAATTGGATCGCCTGTATTCTCAAAACGGAATACTCGCGAGTGTTCAAGGTATCTTCCTAGAACAGATCGAACCTTGATACTTTCACTCAAACCTGGAACTCCAGGGCGCAGTGAACACATACCCCTTACCAAAATATCAACCTGCACTCCTGCTTGGGAAGCTCGGTAGAGCGAATCAATAATTTGCTCATCAACTAAAGAGTTCAATTTGATTTGAATCCCAGAAGGTTTACCTGCAACGGCGTTAGCTGCCTCAGTTTCAATTAGGTGAGTTAACCCCTGTCTAACTCCAACTGGAGATACCAGAAGTTCTTGGAAAGAGAGATCTTCGGCATATGCGGATAGACGGTTGAAGAGTTTGGCAACATCTTCTCCGACTTCATCCCGGCTAGTCAGAAGTCCGTAATCCTCATAGAACCTTGCAGTCTTTGGGTTGTAGTTTCCAGTTCCTATGTGGCAGTAGCGCTTGAGCTTGCCTTCTTCTTGGCGAATTACAAGAGCTAGTTTGCAGTGAGTCTTCAGACCGACAATTCCGTAAACGACGTGGACACCGGCTTGCTCGAGCTTTCTTGCCCAGCCAATGTTGTTCTGCTCATCAAAACGGGCTTTGATTTCAACCAACACCAGAACCTGCTTGCCAGCTCTCGCTGCACTGATAAGTGCGTCAATGATTGGAGAGTCACCACTGGTGCGATACAAAGTCTGTTTGATTGCGAAGACTTTAGGATCGGTGGCTGCCTGCTCTATGAATGCTTGAACACTGGTTGCAAATGACTCATATGGGTGGTGCAGTAATACATCGCGCTGACGCATAGCGCTGAAGATGCTTCTACCCTCATCATTGGCTACCTGCAGTTGACGGTTAGTAATGATTTGATGAGAGGTGTAGTGTAGCTCAGGTCGCTTCATAAAAGCAATGTCACTCAAGCCAGTCAGGTCTAGTGGGCCTTCTAGTGAGTAGACATCTTCTGCTTCAATGTCGAGCTCTTCCTTCAGAAGCTCTAGCACTTCTCGGTCAATTGTGCTGGAAACTTCGAGGCGAACGGCAGGACCGAATCTTCTTCTCATTAACTCTTCTTCCAGAGCTTTGAGTAGGTTTTCTGCTTCATCTTCATCAACATCCAGGTCTTCATTACGGGTAACACGGAAGGTGTGGTGCTGGAGCACCTCCATACCTTCGAATAGTGAACCTAGGTGCTCTCCGATGATTTCTTCTAGAGTGACAAACTTCACTCCAGAACTTGAACCAGGAACTCTAACGAACCTAGGTAATGTTGGTGGAACTTTGATACGTGCAAAGAGTTTCTCCTCGCTGACAGCATGCTTGATCATCACTGCAATGTTGAGCGACAAACCAGAGATGTAAGGGAATGGGTGTGCCGGATCAACAGCAAGAGGAGTAAGAACTGGGAATATTTGTGAAGAGTAGTATTCCGAAAGTGCATTTTTCTCGGATTCGTCTAAGTTTTCCCAGCCAGTAATGTTGATTCTCGCGGCTTCAAGCGCAGGCTCGATTGTATTTATAAACAATTGACTGTGACGCTGTTGAAGTCTGTGAGCAGACTTACTGATCTGAGTTAGTACTTCTTGTGGCTCTAAACCTGAGGTTGAGGTAACAGCTAGACCAGTTGCGATTCTGCGCTTTAGACCTGCGACTCTAACCATGAAGAATTCATCCAGGTTAGATGCAAAAATCGCCAAGAAGTTCACTCGTTCTAGAAGAGGAAGTGATTCGTCTTCTGCAAGTTCTAGAACTCTCTCGTTGAAGGAAAGCCAAGAGAGCTCTCGATCAAAGAATCGATCGACGGGTAGGTCATGCCCAGTTGGGGGCAGTGTGATTCCCATGGTCTCTTCAGACATGTTCTATATCCTTGCAGTTGATGTTTGCCAAATGGTGAACAGTTAGTAACTGCCCTGCACACTATCTGATTCTGGTACAGAGTTGAATCTGTAGCCAACGTTTCTAACAGTTCCGATCAAGCTCTCTAGGTCACCTAGTTTGGCTCTTAGTCTTCGGATGTGAACGTCAACAGTTCTAGTTCCACCAAAGTAGTCGTAACCCCAGACTTCACTGAGCAGCTGGTCTCTAGTGAACACTCGCCCTGGCTGCTGAACTAGAAACTTCAGTAGTTCAAACTCTTTATAGGTAAGGTCCATTGGCTGACCGTGAATCTTTGCTGAGTAAGAAACCTCGTCGATTGTGATGCCGGCTGCTTGAATCTGGGTACTCGCAGTGGATTTAGTGGTCTTAGTCAGGGCTAGGCGGATTCGGGCATCAATCTCAGCTGGCCCTGCCGAATCCAATAGGAAGTCATCCGCACCCCACTCACTGGAGATGGCGGCTAAGCCACCTTCGCTGAGAACTAGAAACATTGGGCTAGATAGACCTGTGGTTTTTAGTAGGGTGGCTAGAGATTTAGCGGCAACCAGGTCTTTACGAGCATCTAGCAGGATTAGATCGGCAACGGGTGCATTCATTAGAGAGGCAGGTTCCGCGCTGATATGGCGGACCTTGTGGCTCAACAGGGCAAGCGAAGGCAGTATTGAGCTTTCTGCCTGCTCTGAGATCACTAGCAAATGCGCCAATTTGCCTCCTGTTTTAGTTCTTAAATCCTACCTGCCATAGGGCATGATGGGTTTTGTGAAGAAAGACTGGCTTTATTCAGCTTTGGTCTGGGCGCTGGTGGGCGTTGGGGCAGTACTTGCCGTCTCCATTTTTGATAAGAATGACGCCATCAAGGCCTTTGGTGTCCTAGCTGCCGGAGCAATTGCCTTAGTTTCCCTAGTGAACCTGCTGACCAGTCACGCCGAGGGTATTGTCGCCAGATTGATTCTGACTGCAGGTGGTGCTTATGCCATTTTGGCTGTTGCCGGTCTGTATATATTGCTCACCCCATAAACTTGAGATATGCCTCTAGATATTTTCTTTTTAGGTCTGCTTGTTCTAGCAGGTCTTGCCATTGGTGCAGTTAGCATCCTCGTTCTATACAAGCTCTTTAAGGGTCAACGCTAGTTGTTCACCTTACCTGAGGGGCTTCCAGTCGAACTGAACCCACTCGCCTTCCTTGTTGGAACATGGTCGGGAGTTGGAGTCGTTTCCAGCAAGTTTGTGAATGCAGAAGAACCATCCGAACAGAAGTTCCAGCAGCAACTCACTTTCTCTGTTGGCGAAGGTAACTACCTCACATATCAAGCAACATCTAGATTGCTAGGTCTTGCTACCGATGGTTCAGAAGATATCGAATTACCAGCAGAACTTGGATTCTGGCGTTTAGTTAGAAATGCTGAAAGTGCAGATCATGGACCAACTCTGTTACCAGGCAGTGGTGAGCCAACTATCAAAACTGCAGAGGATTTAGAAAAGCTTCGAAATGAGCGTGATGGCTTCGACATTGAAGCTTCAATCATTCACCCAGGTGGAGCATATGAGTTTTACTCAGGTCAAGTAAAAGCGGGTCGAATAGATGTCCGAACAGTCGCTGGATCACACATGCCAGGTCACCTAGTTGAAGCTGGTAAAGCTTGGGGTTATGCCGAGCGCATGTATGGAACATTAACTCAAGAGGGTGTCAACAAACTGCTCTGGGTGATGGAAGTTGCCTCAAGCGTTAGAGAACCTTTGGTTCCTTTAGTTTCAGTTGAGCTAGAACGCATTGCCTAATGACACAGAGTTTTTCTAATCCGCTAGTTGAGCAAAGAGAGTTTCTAGCCGGAAAGAGTTTGATTGAACTTGAGAAATCAATTCTAAAAATCTCAGGCGTTGATCGATTAACTTGGTTGAACGATCTGTTCTCACAGAAACTAGATGACCTAACACCAGGAACTTCAGTTGAAGCACTTTGGTTAGACCCGCAGGGGCATATTGTTAGAGACTTCCACCTTGTTGACGATGGTGAATCAACTTGGTTGATTACATATACCGTTGGCTTCGACCAACTTCTTACTCAGTTATCTCGCATGGTCTTTAGGGCCAAGGTGGTAATCGAAGATATGACAGACCAATTCAAGGTGTTAGCAAGTTGGGATACCTCTATTCCTAATGCAATACACAGCTGGTCTGATCCTTGGCCTGAAACAACAAGTGGTGGATATCGTTACGGCACTAAGCCTGAGAGTAACTGGAAATACCGAGAGAACCTGGTCCCAGTTGATGAAGTTGTCTATCTTTGGAACACCTTCTCCAAAGCCGGCACCATGGCTTTAGATGCTCTTAGAGTTGAAGCTCACCGCCCAGCAGGACCTAATGAGATTGATGAGAAGGCACTGCCACACGAGTTTGATTGGTTGGCAACAGCTGTTCATTTGAATAAAGGTTGCTACCGAGGACAAGAAGCTGTTGCCAAGGTTCATAACCTAGGTCATCCACCTAGGCGGTTGGTCTTTTTGCACCTAGATGGTTCAGGACATGCACTACCTGATCTAGGTGATGAGGTTTACCTTGGCGATGTAGTAATTGGCAAAATCACTACTGTTGGTCAGCACTACGAGATGGGCCCAATCGCTCTCGCTGTTATCAAGCGCAATACTGCAGTTGATGAAGTATTGACTGTTAACTGTGCTGCTAGCGGTGAAATGCTAAGCGCTCACCAAGAAGTTATTGTTCCTGCATCAGCTGGTGCTGTTATTGATCTAGGGGAGTTCAGGGCTAAACGTGGCTAGAACTAAGTTGAAGAACCCTCTGCACTGGAGCCTTCGAGAATCAACTCGAAGAGTCATTGAATCTATTGCTCCTGCATTACAAATCACCATCGGTGCACTACTTGCATACTCGATCGCTCACTACGGTTTAGAACATGCGACACCAATTCTCGCTCTAACTGTTTGTATTACATCGCTTGGATTCTCAAGAGATGCTAGACCAAGAAGAATAGTTCAGACAGCCATAGGAATGGTTGTTGGAATTGCAATTAGCGATATTGCTCTTGAACTTTTTGGAACTGGAATAGTTCAAATCGGATTAGTTCTCCTAGTTGTATTACTGGCAGCAAGATTTATTTCAGGTAGTTCAGCCTTCGCTCTAACCGCTGGTATTCAAGCTATGTTGGTGCAAGTTCTTCCTGCTCCTGAAGGTGGAGTATTTGTTAGAACCATCGATGGTCTTATCGGTGGATTGTTAGCAATCATTGTCACCGCACTAATTCCTAGAGACCCTAGAGGATTAGCTAGGACGGACGCCAACAAGCTCTTCGACTTCTTTATTGAATCTCTAGATTCCCTAAGGCTGGCTCTTCGTGATGTGAACATCCAGGTAGCGGATGCTGCACTGAAGAAAGTTAGAAGATCACAACCACTAATTGATAACTGGAAGATGTCACTAGATAGCGCAGTTGCAATTAGCCGAATCAGCCCCTTCCTGAATAAGTATCGAGATGAACTAAAAGGCCAAGTTAGATTGATGCGAGGCATGGACCTGGCAACTAGAAACCTAAGGGTTGTTATTCGAAGAGTTGACTTCTTACTTAAAGATGGAATCGCTAGAGCGTATCTAGCAGATCTCTGCGACCAGCTCCACACCGCAGTTTCTCTGATGCGTGAAGGTTTAGCTGACCCTGAAGCTTTAGAGAATGCTCAACTAGAACTGGTTGAGATTGTTAGACAACTAGACCCAAAGCGGTTCGGTATCGCCGATCAGATTAGAGAAGCAAGCGTGCTGCTATTACTTAGACCTTTAGTTGTTGATCTTCTCTGCGCAACAGGTATGTCCGAGGACGAAGCTCGAGCAGAACTACCTGAGGTTTAGGGGAGCAACACTTTCCCAGCTCAGGGTTAGTTCACCTAAACGCCAACGCTTAGGTTCTAAGGTGATCGGCCAACCCTTGGCTCTTAGGTCTTTAACACAAGCAACAAAACGTTGAGCTGGAGAGAATATCCCAAGCGGTGCATGTGTTGCCCAGGCAACATCCAAATCCTCCAAGAGGCGATGGATTGGTTCGCCTTCAACGTTGTGATGAATCAGTGCTTTGGGTAATCGTTCGGCAACCTTAGATGGTTTAGTTAAACCTCTAAGTTGTAGCGAAATGGTGAATAACTTAGGGCCTAAAGAATCAAGCGTTACCCATGAAGCAATGCGACCTATTTCATCACAGGTGCCTTCGACAATGAAACCATTCGGAGAAAGCCTTGAACACATCAAGTCCCAGGCAGCTTTGACCTCAGATTCTTCATACTGTCTCAAGACATTCATTGCTCTAATTGCTGTCACCTGATCATTTTGCTTTAGAGGAGCAGGCAGAGGAACCTCAAAGCCGCCTAAACCAAATAGCAGTGAACTGCTTTGGAAAGGCATTGCTCGATCTACTCGTTCCCTATCTATCTCGATACCCACGACAACAACGTTGGGCTGTATTGTGCTCAATCGCTCAAGCATTTCGATGGGGGTAGTTGGAGTTGCTCCAAAGCCAAGGTCGACAACTATCGGATCAGTGGTCATTCGAAGAGCTGGTTGTGCAGATATATACCTATCAACTCTTCTGAGTCGATTGGGGTTTGTGGTCCCACGGGTGATGGTTCCAATTGGCTTCTTACTCTGCACCTAACAAGGCTAACCAAACCTTCTGGCTAAACTTGTCCTATGTCTGAATACACTCTCATTCTTTTACGTCACGGCAACTCGGTTTGGAACCAGGAGAACCTCTTCACCGGTTGGGTGGATGTTGACCTGAGCGACCTAGGCCGCCAAGAGGCTAAGCGAGCTGGTGAACTACTAGCAGAATCTGGACTAAAGCCAGACCTGCTATACACATCAAGATTAAAACGTGCCATCAACACCGCACATATTGCCCTAAACGCTGCTGAGAGATCTTGGATTGATGTGAAGCGCGACTGGAGGCTGAACGAGCGTCACTACGGTGCTTTGCAGGGTAAGGATAAAGCTCAGACACTTGCTGAATATGGTCCTGAGCAATTCCAAATCTGGCGCAGATCTTTTGATGTTCCACCACCACCAATTGATGACAATGACAAATACTCTCAGGCACACGATGAGAGATATGCAGATCTAGGTGCTGCTCTCCCTAAGACTGAATGTCTAAAGGATGTTCTAATCAGAATGATGCCACTTTGGGAAAACGAGATTAGCCAAGACTTGGTTGCAGGTAAGACTGTTTTGGTGACCGCTCACGGTAATTCACTTAGAGCACTGGTAAAGCATCTTGATGGTGTTAGCGATGATGAGATTGCAGAACTGAATATTCCAACTGGTATCCCACTTGTTTACAAGCTAGATGCTAACTTCAAACCACTTGTTGCTGGTGGAGAGTATCTAGATCCTGATGCTGCTGCCGCGGGTGCTGCAGCTGTTGCTAACCAGGGTAAGAAATAGTTCTACTCGATTTCTGACCAGTCACCGGTAGTTAGATAAGCAACCTTGGCTGATATGTCTACTACGTGATCTGCAAATCTTTCGTGGTAACGACTAGCTAGAGTCACATCGACTGTATACATCGGGTTTTCTTGCCAGGTCGAACTCAGAACAACATCGAATACTGAACGGTGCAGTTCATCAACTCGTGCATCCTCACCCTGAATGGTCTTGGCTAGATCAACATCTGGGTTTCTAAGAAGCTGGGTTAGTTTTCTAGATAGAGCGCAATCCAAGGCACCCATTTCGCTAAAGGTCTTGCGAAGTGACTCTGGAACAGCTGATTCTGGGTGACGGAATCTAGCGATGGTAGCGATGTGTCCTGCTAGAGCGCCCATGCGCTCAAGGGATGCACTGATACGAAGAGCTGAGACTAGGACTCTAAGGTCTCTAGCAACTGGAGACTGTCTTCCAAGGATGCGGATAGCCAACTCATCGATGGCGAGAGCCTTCTCTTCGTTGATTTCGGCTAGAGCGATCGCTTCATCAGCCTTACGGACATCTGAGTTTAGGAAAGCCATTGAAGCCTTTTCCATGATCTCGGTAACTGCCTCTGAAAGGTCAACTAGTCTTACCTGGACTTCAGCTAAATCGCTGCGAAAAATCTCGTTCATTCTTCACTCTTTCTTCTGGGCAACCTTTTCAGGTGGAAGTTAACCAATTGGGAAGTCTAGGTGAACACTGGCAATAGCGCGCCCCTATACCTTTGGCTCTAATCCTAGGCTCTGTGAGAATGAAATAGTCTTAACCATGTGAACAATATTCAAGCCCTGATTCTAGGCATTTGCCTAGGGGCAACTCTAGCGTGGTTAGTCACTTTCATTTTCACACGCGACAAGGGGCAGGAGGAGCAGGTGCCAACCTCTCTCGCACTCAAGACCTCTCCGGCTGACGCGATTGCTTTCCTTGAGGTTTTAGCTGTTGCCGGTATTGTTCTAGATCGCTTCGACAATGTCATTGGCAGCACAGTCCTAGCCCAAGAAATGGGGCTAATTGAATATGGAAAGCTCTCCAGTGATGAACTAAAAGAGTTTGCGACTAGAGCCAGAATTTCAAAAGAAACTTTGAATGAAGATGCCAGCTTCATTAGGAACCAGAGAACAGCAAAAGTTGAACTCTCAGTTAGAGCAACTTCTCTTGACGATGAACACACCATCCTGGTTGTTGAAGATAGAACAGAAGCCAAGCGCTTTGAAGAAACCCGAAGAGACTTCGTTGAGAACATCTCACACGAGCTCAAGACTCCGATCAGCACCATCTCGCTTCTTTCAGAAGCGCTGCAGATTGCTGTGGATAATCCAGAGCAGGTGAAGAAGTTTGCTAAGAACCTGCAGAGAGAATCTAAGCGTCTTGGTTCTCTAGTGAAAGAAATTATTCAGCTCTCCAGAATTCAAGGTGGAGACCTAGCGGCTGCAGTTGAGCCGGTTGAGTTGAGCACTGTCATCTCTGAAGCTGTTGACTTGAACCAGTTCCAGGCTGATGCCAAGAACATCAAGCTAACCGTGAACGCCCCTGAGGGTTTGGTGGTTCTTGGCGATTCAGAACTATTGACTATGGCGCTAAAAAACCTAATTGAAAACGCAATCGTGTATAGCGATGAAGATACGCAGGTTGGTATTGGTCTTCGTGAGGTTGATAACTTTGCTGAGGTAACTGTGACTGACAATGGTTTAGGTATTCCGCTAGATCAGCAAGAGCGCATCTTTGAACGCTTCTACAGAGTAGATCCATCAAGATCTAGAGAAACCGGTGGAACTGGTTTGGGTTTGAGCATTGTCAAGCACGCTGCCATGAACCACGGTGGAGATGTCAACGTCTTTTCAAGAGTTGGTTTAGGTTCAACCTTCACGCTTCGTATCCCGCTTTACACTGAACACAACGGAAGTTCTGGAGAGGAATAGTTATGACCAAGATTCTTTTAGTTGAGGATGAGCAGGGACTTAGAGAGACTCTAATGTTCTTACTTGAGTCGGAAGGCTACGAAGTCATCGAAGCTGAGGATGGTGCTGCAGCTATCACCCAATTTGAAAAGCATGGTGCTGACCTAATTCTTCTAGACCTGATGCTTCCAAAGCTAAGTGGTAAAGAAGTTTGTAAGCAGATTCGACTAACTTCAGATGTTCCTGTGATTATGTTGACCGCTAAAGACACCGAGATTGATAAAGTCATTGGTTTTGAGATTGGTGCAGATGACTACGTCACCAAGCCTTACTCAAAGACAGAGTTGCTGGCTCGAATGAAGGCAGTGCTTCGCCGTAACGGGGGACCTCGAGCTGCAGAGAATGGAATTCTTGAAGCAGGTCCAGTAAAGATGGATATCGAAAGACACCTTGTTTACTTCAACGGACAAAAAGTTGCTATGCCTTTGAAAGAATTCGAACTTCTAGAGCTCCTTCTAGAGAACAGAAACAGAGTGCTTACCCGCGGTCAGATCATTGACCGAGTATGGGGTTCAAATTATTTCGGTGACACCAAGACTCTAGATGTTCACATCAAACGCTTGCGTTCAAAGGTTGAAGAAGATCCAGCTAGACCAGCCCACTTACTAACTGTTCGTGGACTTGGTTACAAATACGAAGTTTAGTTAGCGGAGATTCTGGCTACTAGATCTTCATAGCCAGGGAAATCATCACCCATTACCGGCACATTAATCTGAATCTGGTCGGTGTTTGTGTATAGGAATACTGCCACCGAACCACCAGCTAAAAGACTCGGGTCTTTCTCTATTTCCTCTGCGCTGATTGCAGATTCAACCTTCAAATCAACCTTTAGTGCTGGTTGATTCTGGAAACCGAAGCTCTTGACCGAGTTAGCAGGAAGAGCGTATTCACGGTAGGTGTCTTTACCCGAGTTAGTTTCAAAAGAAAGAGCAAAAGCAACTTCTTCGGGGGATGAATTCACAAATGAGCCAACTAGACCGTAGTGATCCTTATCAATCACGAAATACATCAGGTTTCTAGCCTTTAGACGACCTAAATCAGCCTGGGCGCCCTCACTCGGAGCGTAGTAGTCAAGAGATGCCACTGGACTTGCGAGATTACAAGCTGATGTGCCTAGAACTGTTGCGATGGCGATGGCTGATGCGATGATTGTGCGACGAATATGCACTTTTCCTCCTGATGATTGCACCCCAATTCTATCGGCTCTATTGGAAGGGCCTGTGGTAAACTTAGGGTTTGCGAAGGGAATACCAATAATGGAATTCAAAAAGGGCCTGACTGTTGTCTACCCACACCACGGAGCAGCCGAAATTCTAGAGGTTGCTAAAAAAGAGTTCCGTGGAGAAAAGAAACTGTATCTAAAGCTTCGAGTTGAGCAGGGAAACCTCATTATTTGGGTCCCAGCTGACACAGCAGAGTCTGAAGTTGGTGTTAGAGATGTCATTGACGCCAAGGGTGTCCGCAAGGTCGAGAAGACCCTGAAGGAAGAATTCATCGAAGAACCAACCAACTGGTCTAGACGATTCAAGGCAAACCAGGAAAAGCTTGCCTCTGGCGATGTTATGAAGGTTTCGGAGATTGTCCGCGACCTCTGGCGTAGACAGCAGGACCGCGGACTTTCAGCCGGTGAGAAGCGCATGCTGGCTAAGGCCATGCAGATCTTGGTCTCAGAGCTAGCTCTAGCCCTAAAGGTCGATGACGCTGGTGCCGAGGCCCATATTCTCAAGGTGCTAGCTAAAGGCATCGCCTAAAGCAAACCATTTCGCCTAACTAGGAGGCACTGATGAGCAAAATTGCTGTCATTCTTGTTGCCGCTGGTGATGGGGCGAGACTTGGCGCAGGTATCCCAAAAGCTTTAGTAAAGGTAGAGAACCTCTCACTACTTGAGCATGCTTTGAAGAACATCCTTGAGGTAAATGACTTATCTCAGATAGTGGTTGCTTCTCACGAAGATCGAGTTCCTGAGTTCAGCGCTATTGCAACTGAGTTTGTGGGGAATCGTGTAGAACTTTCCTTTACTCCTGGTGGTCTTTCCAGACAGGGTTCAATCGCTAACGCTCTAGCTAAAGTCAAAACTGATATCGACATTGTTCTA
>CANLDE010000021.1 GCA_947489235.1 Micrococcales bacterium | reverse complement strand
CTGGTGCAAATACTTCCAGCTCCAGATGGCGGAGTGTTCATAAGAACCTTCGATGGCCTCATCGGTGGAGTCATGGCTCTTATCGTCACTGCTCTGATTCCTAGAGACCCTAGAGGAATATCAAGGACTGATGCCAATAAGCTCTTTGACTTCTTTATCGAGACTCTGCAGGATCTTCGGTTAGCGCTTAGAGATACCAACAAGAGCCTTTCTAACCAAGCTCTAAAAAACGCTAGGGCCACCCAACCACTTATTGACAACTGGCGTATGTCCCTTGACAGCGCTATCTCCATAAGCCGAATCAGCCCATTTCTAATGAAGCACAAGCCTGAGCTTCGCAAACAAAGGCTACTGATGAGGGCTATGGACCTGGCCACTAGAAACCTAAGGGTTATCGTTCGTCGAGTGAATTTCCTCCTCAAGGATGATGTGGCAAGGCCTTACTTAGCTGATCTATTTGAACAGTTAGCTGAAGCAGTTACTAACCTGCGTGAAGGTTTATCAGATTCTGAAGATCTAGATTTAGCCAGAGCACAGTTGCTTGAAATCATCAAACAACTAGATCCAAAGAAGTTTGGCATTGCCGATCAACTTCGTGAGGCTAGTGTGCTCTTGCTGCTACGCCCACTATTGGTTGACTTACTTTGTGCTACCGGTATGAGCGAGGATGATGCTAGAGAAGAACTACCTGAGGTTTAGTGGAGCAACAGCTTCAAAGCTTAGAGTTAGTTCACCTAGAGCCCATCGCTTTTGATTATTTGTAATCGGCCAACCTGCCTGTTTTAGATCTTTGCAGGCAGCGATAAATCTTTGTGCTGGCGAAAAAGTCGATAGTGCTGAGTTTTTCGACCAAGCATCATCTAAATCTTTGAGTAGTTGATGTATGGGTTCACCAGCAACATTGTGATGAATCAAAACCTTAGGTAGTCGCTCAGCAACTTTAGATGGTTTCTCAACTTCATTTAGTTTCAAGGCAATCGTGAAACTCTCTGGTTTAGTTTTTGAAAGAGTAACCCAGCTAGCAATACGACCAAGTCCATCACTGGTGCCCTCAACTATGACCCCATCATCCTTGAGCCTTGTTTGCATAAGCTGCCAGGAAGATTGAACTTCACTCTCGTCATATTGCCTGAGCACATTCATTGCTCTGATCACATCAACTTGATTATTCTCCAAAGGTTTTGGTAATGGCACTTCGAAACCACCTAAGCCAAACAGCAGTTGCTTAGTCTGAAAGGGGATTCCTCTATCCACTCTTTCTCGATCAATCTCAATGCCGACCACCGTTACCTTTGGGTTAGTTTTTGAAAGTCGTTCAAGCATCTCAATAGCTGTAGTCGGTGTTGCCCCGAAACCTAAGTCAACGACTATGCAGTCCCTAGCTTTGAGTTGTGGGAGCTGAGAGATATACCGATCAACTCTTCTAAGCCGGTTGGGGTTGGTTGTTCCTCTAGTGATAGCACCAACTGGTTTCTTTAAAGCCATAGCCTCTAGGCTAACTAGATAAACTTGGAGCATGGCTGAATACACACTTATCTTGTTACGACATGGCAATTCCACCTGGAACCAGGAGAACCGGTTTACCGGCTGGGTTGATGTGGACCTGAGCGACCAAGGTCGCCAAGAGGCTAAGCGAGCAGGTCAGTTGCTAGCTGAATCAGGACTCAAGCCAGACCTTCTATATACAAGCAAACTAAAGCGTGCCATCAACACTGCAAACATCGCTCTAGCCGCAGCAGAACGCTCTTGGATTGATGTGAAGCGTGACTGGAGACTAAACGAGAGACACTACGGTGATCTGCAAGGTAAGGACAAGGCAGAGACATTAGCTCAGTATGGTCCAGAGCAGTTCCAAATCTGGAGAAGATCATTTGATGTGCCACCACCTCCGATATCAAATGAGAGTGAATACTCGCAAGCAAATGATGAAAGATATGCAGAGCTTGGATCTGACATTCCAAAGACTGAATGTTTGAAAGATGTTCTGATTCGCATGATGCCACTTTGGGATAAAGAAATCAGCAAAGACCTTTTGTCTGGCAAAACAGTTTTAGTAACCGCTCACGGTAATTCACTTCGAGCATTGGTCAAGCACCTTGATGGAATTAGTGATGCAGATATTGCTGAACTAAATATTCCAACCGGTATTCCATTGGTTTATCGTTTGGATGCCAACCTAAAGCCATTAGTTCCAGGTGGAGAGTATCTAGATGCAGAGGCTGCAGCCGCTGGTGCAGCAGCTGTTGCTAATCAAGGTAAGAAGTAGCTCTTACTCTATTTCTGACCATTCACCGGTTGTCAAATATGCAACCTTAGATGAAATATCAACTACGTGGTCGGCAAATCTCTCGTGGTATCTACTTGCAAGAGTCACATCAACTGTGAACATCGCGTTTTCTTTCCACTCTGGTGAAAGAACGTGATCAAATACTGAACGGTGCAGTTCGTCAACACGAGCATCCTCTGCCTGAATACTTCTGGCAAGATCAACATCTGTGTTTCTAAGAAGTTGAGAAAGTTTTCGGCCGAGTGCAGAATCTAGTGCACCCATCTCACTGAAGGTTTTTCTCAGTGATTCTGGAACAGCTGACTCTGGGTAACGGAATCTAGCGATAGTTGCAATGTGTCCAGCAAGAGCACCCATACGTTCAAGTGATGCGCTGATTCTAAGAGCTGCTACCAAGACACGAAGGTCTCTAGCCACAGGGGACTGTCTAGAAAGAATACGGATAGCTAGCTCATCAATTACTAGAGCACGTTCTTCATTGATTTCAGATAGAGCGATGGCTTCTTCAGCCTTTTTCACATCTGAGTTTAGGAAGGCAAGGGAGGCCTTCTCCATGATCTCGGTTACAGACTCTGATAGGTCAACGAGTCGTTCCTGGACTTCGAACAGTTCCTTCTGAAACACTTCGCGTACGCTCATTTCTTTAGCTCCAACTCTTCAAACCATCCCAGTCTCGGGTTAACAGTGACCAACATTCTGGTGAACATCCCTAAACAACTGGGTTTTCGCCTTATGCAAGTAAGTTTACGGCGTGAAAGAATCAATAGTGTTAATACAGTAAACAGTGTCTAAAAGTCTCAAAAACTAGATGGAAGGGAGAAATCATGGTTAGTTCGCAAAAAGCTAAGAAAGTTGCAGCCGGTGCCGTTGAGTTCCTTGAAGTCCTAGACACTGCTGGGGTCATAGTCGATGCCGACAACCAGGTAGTCAACCAAAGCCCTAAAGCCAAAGACATGGGGCTAGTTGAATACGAAAAGGTTATTAGCACAGAGCTGGTAGAGATCATGAACCAGGCTCGACAAACCAACCAGAGCGTAATGCTGGAGCTCTTCTTCTCGAAAAATATCCGATCCCCAAAACTTTATGTGTCAGCTAGAGCTACCAGACTCTCCGAAGAGCTTGTGATTCTTTTGGTTGAAGACAGAACTGAAGCTAAACGTCTTGATGAAACCAGAAGAGACTTTGTTGAAAACATCTCTCACGAATTGAAAACACCAATAAGTGCAATCTCACTTTTATCTGAAGCTTTACAGGTTGCCATCGAAGACCCGGAACAGGTAAAGAAGTTTGCCAAGAACCTCCAGCGCGAATCAAAGCGCTTAGGTTCCTTAGTCACAAAAATCATTCAGCTTTCTAGAATCCAAGCAGGTGATCTGCAAGGTGAGATTGAAGTGTTTGACCTAGGACTAATTGTTGATGAAGCTATTGAACTAAACCAGTTCCTTGCAGATTCGAAGGGTGTAGGAATATCTTCCGACACTGCTAAAGAAATATTGGTGCAGGGCGATGCGGGACTTCTATCGATGGCTTTGAAGAACCTAATTGAAAACGCAGTTCTATATAGCGATGCAGGAAGCAATGTAGGGGTTGGTTTGGCAGAGGTGAATGACTTTGCTGAGGTAACCGTTACTGACAAAGGAATAGGAATTCCCCTAGATCAGCAGGAACGTATCTTTGAACGCTTTTATCGAGTTGACCCATCAAGATCTAGAGAAACCGGCGGCACAGGTCTCGGTCTCTCGATTGTCAAACATGCTGCAAACAATCACGGTGGTGAGGTGACTGTCTTCTCCAGGCCAAACCTAGGCTCAACTTTTACTCTTCGAATCCCTACTTTTCATGAAGCAGATAACCAGAAGGAGACACAATGACAAAGATATTAGTTGTTGAAGACGAAGCTGGCATGAGAGAGCCTTTGGTTTATCTCTTGAGAAGCGAAGGTTATGAAGTAATTGAAGCCGAAGATGGTGAAGAAGCTGTAACACTCTTTCAGAAAGAAGGAGCAGATCTAGTTCTTCTCGATCTAATGATTCCTAAGCTCAACGGTAAAGATGTTTGTAAAGCCCTTCGATCTACTTCAGATGTTCCTGTGATCATGCTCACTGCTAAAGACACTGAGATTGACAAAGTTATCGGATTCGAAATAGGCGCTGATGACTATGTCACAAAGCCATATTCAAAGAACGAACTACTGGCACGTATGAAGGCTGTCTTGAGAAGAAATGGCGGTCCAAGAGCAGCTGAGAATGGAATCCTTGAAGCTGGACCTATTCGCATGGATATTGAAAGACACACTATCTTCTTCAACGGTGAAAAGGTAGCTATGCCTTTGAAGGAATTTGAATTACTGGAATTACTGCTAGAGAACAGAAATAGGGTTCTTACTAGAGGGCAGATTATTGACCGAGTCTGGGGTGCTAACTACTTCGGTGACACAAAGACCCTTGATGTCCACATCAAGCGTTTGAGATCAAAGATTGAAGATGACCCGGCTAGACCGGTTCATTTGCTAACTGTTCGAGGACTGGGTTACAAATACGAAGTTTAGTTAACGCCTAGTTTTGCAACTAGGTCTGCATACTCAACCAGCGTTGCATCCATAACTGGAACGTTGATGCTTGCCTGGTCAGTATCGGTATAGACCAGCACTGTGCGCACATCACCTGGTAGTCCACCAAGGTTCAAATCAAGAGGCTCGGTGTCCTGATAGCCAAAGTTCAGCACTTTGTAGGGACCAACTGTGTATTCGCGGTAACCAGGAGTTCCATCGGCACTGGTGTATTTGATGGCAAAAGTGATCTCTTGACTGCCAGAGTTGGCAAAAGCTCCAACAACACCAGAGTTACCTAGTTCGTCCTGAAGAGAGATTAGATTTCTAGCCATAAGTTTGCCGATATCGGCTTGAGCGCCATCACTAGGGGCGTAGTAGTCAAGAGATGCAACTGGACTTGTGAAATTACAACCTGAAGTTCCAAGAACTGCGGCTATTGCGATGCTTGATGCTAAGAAAGCTCTACGAACTAGCAATTTTCCTCCTGATGAATACCCCCTAATTCTACCTGCTGAAAAAATTGAACCTGTGGTAAACTGGCGGTTTGCGAAGGGAAAGCTATCAATGACTATCACACACGAGTTCAAAGCGGGAATCGCCACCGTGTTCAGAGATGGCAAAAAGGTAATTGAGTACAAAAAGGGTATGACCATTGTCTATCCGCACCACGGTGCAGCTCACATCCTGGACATCAAGAAGAGACTGGTTAGAGGCGAGAACAAGCTTTCTCTAAACCTGCTTGTTGAGCAGGGAAACCTTGAGATCTGGGTTCCAGTAGAGAACTCCATTGACAGCCAAGACGGTGTTGGTATCAGACTTGTGATTGACGCCAAGGGTGTTCGTCAGGTAGAAAAGGTCCTTAAAGAGCCTTTTATCGAAGAACCAACCAACTGGTCAAGAAGATTCAAAGCTAACCAGGAAAAGCTTGGTTCAGGCGATGTCATGAAGGTATCTGAAATTGTTCGTGACCTCTGGAGAAGACAGCAGGATCGTGGTCTTTCAGCAGGTGAAAAGCGCATGCTTTCCAAGGCCATGCAAATCCTTGCTTCTGAGTTAGCGCTTGCACTAAGTGTGGATGAAGCTGGTGCTCAGGTTCACATTGAAAAGGTTTTAGCTAAAGGTTCTCTGTAAAAGCTAGCCAGACCCAAACTAGGAGGCAGGGAATGAGCAAAATTGCTGTCATTCTTGTTGCCGCTGGCGACGGAAGTAGATTACAAGCCGGCATCCCTAAAGCTTTAGTCAAAATATCTGACAAGACACTTTTAGAGCATGCTTTGGAAAACATTCTGCAGGTCCAAGATCTAGTTCAGGTTGTAGTTGCATCTCACGAAGATCGCGTTGAAGAGTTTGCAAGTATCGCTAAAGCATTTGCCGGCGACAAAGTTGAATTAGCTTTTACTCCAGGTGGTCTTTCAAGACAGGGCTCAATTGCTAATGCACTCAAGGAAGTAACTACAGCTGCTGATGTAGTACTAATTCACGATGCGGCCAGATGTTTTGCACCTGCTGCTGTTTTTGACCGAGTAGCTAGAGCTGTTATTGAAACAGGCTCTGCTGTAATTCCAGCACTACCTGTTGTGGACACTATAAAGAATGTAAACCAAGATGTTGTCCTTGGCACCGTTGACAGAGATGGTCTACGTATCGCACAAACTCCACAAGGTTTCTCTAGAGAGCAAATCATTAAAGGCTATGAAGCTGCTTCAGCAGATTTCACTGATGATGCAAGTTTGCTTCAAGCGCAAGGAGCTCTGGTCTCATCTGTTCTAGGTGATGCAATGGCTTTCAAAATAACAGTTCAAGCAGATCTGGAATATGCAGAACTACTTTTAGGTAACAAGGTTGAACAGAGAACAGGCATTGGAACAGATGTTCACCGATTCTCAGAAGATGAAAGCAAACCTCTATATCTAGGAACTATTCTTTGGCCTGGGGAAGTAGGACTAGTTGGTCATAGCGATGGTGACGCCTTAGCTCACGCCGTGGTTGATTCACTGCTAGCAGCAGCTGGACTAGGGGATATCGGTTCTAACTTTGGGGTAGATAAGCCTGAGTATGCGGGTGCTAATGGGTCAGTATTTATCACTGAAACCCTGAGGTTATTAGCCACACAGGGCTGGAACGTAGTGAATGTAAGCGTGCAGTTGATTGGGAATAAGCCAAAGCTTTCACCTCGAAGAGAAGAAGTTGAACGAGCCCTTAGTGCTCTGGTTGGAGCTCCAGTTAGCGTTGGTGCCACCACAACAGATGGTTTAGGTTTCCTAGGTTCATCTGAAGGAGTCGGGGCTGTAGCTACCGCACTTATTGAAAAGTCCAAAGGTAGGCTCTAGTCGTGGCCCTTGAACTTTTTGACTCTAAAGCACAAGAACTTAGAGCCTTTACTCCAATTACCCCAGGTCATGTTTCGATGTATGTGTGTGGACCAACCGTTCAATCTGCTCCACACTTGGGCCATCTTCGCAGTGCTTTGGTTTATGACATTCTTCAAAGATGGCTAAGTGCATCTGGCCATGAGGTAACCATGGTTCGAAACGTCACAGACATCGATGACAAGGTTTTAGTAAACGCAGGTAACCGTGACTGGCGTGAGTTCGCTAAAGAAGTTGAAGCAAAATTTGATGATGCGTATGCAAAGCTCAGCCTCCGCGAACCAACTCACAAACCTCATGCCACTGAACACATTGACGACATGGTTGCTCTAGTTCAAAAGCTAATCAAACTAGGCCATGCCTATCAGGCTGCAGACGGCTCAGCAAATGTTTTCTTTGATACCGCGTCTTGGCCAAGGTATGGCGAACTAACAAATCAGAAGCTTGAAAACATGGAAGGTGAAACTGACGCTAGTCACGGAAGAAAATCACCTAACGATTTTGCTTTGTTCAAAGCCCACAAACCAGAAGAACCAGAAACCGCAGCTTGGAAAACTCCTTGGGGCTTAGCAAGACCTGGTTGGCATATCGAGTGTTCTGCAATGGCTAAACACTTCTTAGGTGAATCTTTTGACATCCACGGTGGTGGACTAGATCTACGTTTCCCTCATCATGAGAATGAACTTGCTCAATCAAGTGCAGCAGGAGATAGTTTTGCTAATTTCTGGTTACACAATGCTCTGGTAACCATCAATGGCAACAAGATGTCGAAGAGTTTAGGTAACGGCGTATCAGTTGAGCAGTTAACTGAAGCCGGCAGTTGGGGAGCAATCCGGTATTGGCTGTCTTCAGCCCAATACAGATCCAACCTTGACTACTCAGAGTCATCCATTAGAGATGCTCAGGCAGCACTTGATCGCATAGTTGGATTCCTGAAAAGAACCACAAACACCAGGCGGGTCGAGGTAGATTTCGACTTTATTCCTCTTGAATTCAAAGAGGCTATGGATTCAGATTTAAATGTTCCGGGTGCACTTGCTGTAATCCATGAGAGAGTTAGAGCTGGAAACACTGCTTTTGATGGCAAAGATGAGGCGAAACTCTCTGAATGTGTTGAACAGGTCAAAGCAATGATGGCTGTTCTAGGCTTGACCTTTGCCTATCAAGAGCCTCTTTATACTGAAGAATTCTCAAAGCAGGTCGAAGACCTGATCCAAAAGAGACACGAAGCCAAAATGGCTAAAGATTTTGCTCGAGCTGATGAAATCAGAGTTGAGTTAGAAGAATTGGGCGTAACGCTCAACGATATGAAAGATATAACGATGTGGAGTTTTAATGGCTAAGAAACCAGGCCGTCCAGGCGCAGCAAAGGCTAAGAAGGGTGGCTCTAAAGGAGCGCCTAAGGTTGGCACCGGAGGCAAAGGCCGTCAGGCTCTTGAAGGTCGCGGACCAACCCCTAAGGCTGAAGACCGTAAGTATCACCCAGCAGCTAAAGCCAAAGCACTGAGGGAGCGGAAGGCTTCAGTTACCCCAAGGGTAGCTAAGGCTAAGCCAGGATCTGCTCTTACAACTAAGAAGGGTGAGTTCCTAGCACCTGGTTCTAGAACTGCAGGTAACGCAGGAGGAGCAGCTAGATCTGGCAGAAGAGTTCAGAAAGCTGCCGAATCTGGTGAAGTTCTTTCAGGTCGTAACTCAGTCCTTGAAGCGCTAAGAGCAAAGGTTCCAGCAACCTCATTGTTCATTGCAGCTCGTATTGAAATGGATGACCGAGTCAAAGAAGCAATCTCGCTTGCTAACTCAAGAGGTATCTCGGTTGGTGAAGTCACTCGTCCAGAAATGGATCGTATGACAGGTCACGATGCAGTTCACCAAGGTGTTGCCTTACAAGTTCCTCCATATAACTACCAACACCCAAGTGAACTTCTCGACAAGATTCTTGCTAGAGGTCAAAAGCCACTGCTAGTTGCTCTTGATGGAATCACCGACCCTAGAAATCTAGGTGCGATTATTCGCTCAGTTGCAGCTTTCGGTGGTCAGGGCGTAATCGTTCCGCAGAGACGATCAGTTGGTGTGACAGCATCTGCTTGGAAGACATCAGCCGGAGCTGCCTCTAGAGTTCCTGTAGCCCTGGCTGCGAACCTAAATGCAACCATCAAAGAATTCCAAAAGCGTGGACTATTTGTTGTGGGTCTTGATGGTGGGGGAGACATGTCACTACCGACATTCAAACTAGGCAACGAACCATTACTTCTTGTAATCGGTAGCGAAGGCAAAGGCTTATCAAGACTTGTGCAAGAAAACTGTGATGCAATTCTTTCTATTCCAATTGCCCGAGACACCGAATCGCTAAACGCCGGTATCGCAGCTTCAGTTGCTCTCTATGAAGTGTCTAAAGCAAGAATCAAAAACAAGTAAAGACTTAAAGCAGAAATGCCCCGACCTTCACAGGCCGGGGCATTTCTATTGAATTACTTAGTCTTTTTAGCTGCAGCCTTCTTGACAGTTGGCTTAGCAGCAACCTTCTTAGCAGCAGGCTTAGCCGCTGGCTTCTTAGCAGCAACCTTCTTGGCTGCTGGCTTTGC
This sequence comes from Micrococcales bacterium, assembly GCA_947489235.1. GTDB lineage: Bacteria > Actinomycetota > Actinomycetes > Actinomycetales > Microbacteriaceae > Rhodoluna. The sequence continues at coordinate 6,821 of CANLDE010000021.1, read as the reverse complement.
AGCCACAGCCTTCTTGGCAACTGCTGGAGCATCGTTGTTTAGACGTTCTCCAGATGCTACATCGAATAGGTGAGTGATTCCACCCTGAGGCTTTAGGTAAACCTTGTCGCCTGAACGAAGTGAGCTAATTGAGCCGATACGAGCGATAACGTCGGTCTTCTTGCCTTCGATTACAGCTGAACCGTATAGGAAAGCATCTGCACCTAGTTCTTCGATTACATCGATCTCAACCTGGATTCCATCTTTCTTGGAGATCACTAGATCTTCAGGGCGAAGACCAACGGTGATTGACTTCTCTTTAGTCTTTGAAAGAACAGCAGAGTTAATCTTTAGAGTTGCGTTACCGAACTTCACACCACCAGCAACAATCTTTAGTGACATTAGGTTCATCGCAGGTGAGCCGATGAAGCCAGCAACGAATACGTTTGCTGGACGCTCGTAAAGTGCACGAGGAGTGTCTACTTGCTGAAGAACACCATCCTTCAAAACTGCAACGCGGTCACCCATGGTCATAGCTTCAACCTGGTCGTGAGTTACGTAAACAGTGGTTACACCTAGACGGCGCTGAAGAGATGCAATCTGAGTTCTAGTTGCAACACGAAGCTTTGCATCAAGGTTTGATAGCGGCTCATCCATAAGGAATACTTCTGGCTTACGAACAATCGCACGACCCATAGCAACACGCTGACGCTGACCACCAGATAGTGCCTTTGGCTTACGGTCTAGGTATGGTTCAAGGTCTAGAAGTTTTGCAGCTTCAAGAACACGAGCAGCACGCTCGTCCTTCTTAACACCGGCAATCTTTAGAGCAAAGCCCATGTTTTCTGCAACGGTCATGTGCGGGTAAAGCGCGTAGTTCTGGAAAACCATCGCGATGTCACGGTCCTTTGGTGGAACCTGGGTTACGTCACGGTCACCGATCAAGATGCGACCTTCGTTGACCTCTTCAAGGCCAGCGAGCATACGTAGGGTTGTGGTCTTTCCACAACCTGATGGACCGACGAGAACTAGAAATTCTCCGTCTTTTACAGTCAACTCGACTTGGTCAACTGCTGGGCGGGTACCGCCCGGGTAGGTTCTTGTGGCTTTTTCAAAAGTCACTGATGCCATGGTATTACTCCTTCAGCGGCAGGAACGAGCCGCACGATCCGTAGTGAATTAGTGGCTTTGGCGGGTGCCAAGGCTTCTCCTATTATTACATTGCTAAGGAGTCGTTTAGACTAGAAAACCTATGCTTTTGGGTTTTCCCAATATGCCCAGAAATAACCAGAGGTGAATATATGTCCCAATCTCCGCGTCCGACTAGGTCAGAGCAGCGTGAACAGGCTAGAGCAAAGGCTCGTGAACTTAGAGAAAAGCGAGCTAAAGGCGATAAGCGTAAGCGTCTGCTGATTTCAATTGGTCTAACTGTTGGTATCATCGCAGTTGTGGCAGGAGTAGCGGCAGCCGTGTTTGCCTTCTCCAACACAACCAACACCAATGCTGAGAACGCTAAAAAGGTTCCAGCTAACACAACCAACTTTGGTGGTGTTCTGATTGGTAAGGACTTGCTACCTACCACTTCTGCAGAGGCGAAGAAGGTGAACCAGATTGTTATTTACCAGGACTACCAATGTCCAATTTGTAAACTCTTTGAAGACCCAAACTCTAACCATATTAAGTCTTGGGTTGAAAAAGGTCTAGCAACAGTTGAGTACCACCCAATCTCATTCTTGGATGGACAATCTCTAAACAACTACTCATCAAGATCTACAAACGCAGCACTCTGTGTTGCTAACGCGCAGCCAGGAAAGTTTTACGATGTAAACACTGCACTGTATGCCAACCAGCCTGATGAAAACACTGCAGGACCTTCAGATGCAGATTTGAAGGAAACCTTGAAGGGTGCTGGTGTAACCATTGATGCAGATATGAATAGCTGTATCGATCAAAAGCGTTACGCCAAATACATCGAAAACAGAACTGCTGAAGCATTTAGCCAGCCAGCTGTTACAGGTAAAGACATTCCTCGCGGAACACCTTATGTTCTAGTAAATGGAAATCTTTATGACTGGGGAGGCAAGGCAGAAGACCTAGTAAACCCAGCCCGCTTTGCTCAGTTCTTCACAACTCACCAAAAGAAATCAACTAACTAAGGACACATCTTGAAAAAAACTATCTTTACAACCGTAATCGCAACAGTCATTGCCATCACTTTGGCTGCATGTTCATCAAGTGGAGCAAAGCAAATTGTGCTTCGCCCTGCAACCGGTGAAACAGACACATACACTGTGGGACAGCGAGCAAACATTGTTGGCGAGCTTGATCTGACTGATGCGACTGTCGAAAGCTTTGACATTGTCATCGAAGAGCTAGTTCCTGGTGGTTCATGGACCCAGTTCCGTAAGATCACAGCTAGCAAGGGTTCAAGCAGCGTTGGCTTTGCTCTTGTAAAGCAGGAGACTGGAGACTTCCAGTACCGCGCAATCATTAGCGGCGAAAAGTATGGACCTTTCACTTCAGCGGTACTGACCGTAAAGTACAAGGCTAAGAACTAACAACTAAGAATTACAAGAAACCGGCCATCTCAAATGAGGTGGCCGGTCTCTTTTTTACCTAAAACTGTCCAACCTGCGCCTAATCAACGCTAAACTTTTCTTCGGACCAAGTGTCCTAGCCGACCTGGCGCAATTGGTAGCGCATCGCACTTGTAATGCGAGGGTTAGGGGTTCGAGTCCCCTGGTCGGCCCCAAATTCTGCCTATAACTCAAAATGAAAGAAGAACAAATGAATAAAGTAGGCAGAAACATTTCCTCAAAGATTGCCCTTCTAGGCGCATCTTCAGTGCTAGCACTTTCTGCGGTAGCTCCTGGGTTTGCTGTAAATGCTTCCGACTATGGTGTTTGGTCAGAACCAGTTCTAAATTCTGAATCAGGTTCTTACAGCGGAACAATCTCTTTTGCTGGTACAACACCAGGTGCCACCTATGAAACCGTGTTTAGCGATGTCGGCTCTCAAAACAACGAAGTTGAAATCAGTGATACATCTGAAGAGTGGATTTCTGAAGGAACTCCATTTGGTGCGGTGTTTGGTTCAAATGGCTCTTCAACAACTAACAACTTCCTTCGCACGGGAGTTACTTTAACTTCTGATCTTTCTTCAGCTACGACCACAATCACATTCGAGTCACCGGTTCCTGCTGACTCTCTAGGTGTTGTTATAGCCGATTTGGATATCGACTCCGCAACTATCTCAGCTAAATCAGCTACCGACACTGCACTTACTGGTGACGAACTTGTTGGTTCTGCAAATCCAATCGGTTTCAACATGTGCGACACCGATAAGAACATCCCGACAATCTGTGAAGACGTCGAAGACCCTAAAGATGTTCCTTTGGTGACTAAGAATGCTAACGACGTATATGTGGTTAATAGCGAGGTTGGCGAAGACGTGGGTGTGAGCGCGTGGGTAAAGCCTTCAGCCGAGATTTCAACTCTTACCATTGTCCACATTGGTCTTGGTTCACCAAGCACAGTAAGAATTGTGCTTGCAGGTCCAACCATCCCAACTCTTGCAGAAACTGGAACTACAAAGTCAGATCTATTTGCCCTTGCAGCTGCACTGATGATGATTGGTTTCATTAGCGTTGTTCATGCAAGAAGGTTTGGCAACAACTAGGTTTTAGCAAAAAAACACCAAGCCCTAGATTTGGCTTGGTGTTTTTTTGTTAAGTTTTTAGTGGTAAACCTAGGCGTTTAGTCCATTGAGAGCTGCGTAAACCAGGAATGCTGGCCATACCGCTGCTTTCAAAAGCCCTAGTGCTCCAGCCCAAAAGTCAGGTGCTGTTGAAACGTAGAAGATTGCTGCACCTATAAAGCCAAGGAAGTAGATGAAACCTCCACTTGACTTGGACACTTCAACATTGACGTTGCCAATGTTCTTCTTTACTTTTTTCTTAATTTTCTTCTTTAGCTTTGCGCTGTCAAATTCTTTCATGGTTAAAAGATACCAATTGAGAGCGCCTATCAGCTGATTCTCTCGGTAGCCTCTTGGGTTGAGATTATCTGGGCAAATTCGCCTGAAAGATTGACGGCTGTGGTCTGGGCTAGATCTTCTGCTGAGATCTTTACCCCGTTGGCAGTCTTTGCAAAGGTATGGGTTGCATCCAGCACAAACCAAGTATCAAGTCCTAGGTTTCCTGCCATACGAGCTGTTGTTTCACAGCACATGTTTGTTTGAATGCCACAGATTGCAACTGCTTCAATCTCTTGAGACTTGAGCCAGCTGTGCAGATCTGGTTCACCATAGAAGGCAGAATTGACGCTCTTAGTTACTAGTAGGTCAGGGGTACCAGTTATGACATCTTTGAATTCATTGCCTTCTTGGCCTGGGAATAGGACAGAGGTAGGTGACTTTGAGTTGTGCTTCACAAAAACGATCGGTTGGTTAGCAGATCTAAAAGCAGCTATGAGTTTTTCTACGTTAGCCTCACAGGCTGGATTATTTCTTTCACCGGTTACATCATGACGAGCAAAGCCCTTTTGAACATCAATAACAATAAGTGCTCTAGCTGACAAAGATTACTCAGCTTCGAAAGTGATGCTGACCGAGTTAATGCAGAATCGATCTCCGGTTGGGGTCTGCGGGGCATCTTCAAAAACGTGACCTAGGTGAGATCCGCACGCTCGGCACAGAACTTCTACCCGCTTCATGCCATGACTGTTGTCTTCTCTAAGTTCAACAGCGTGGTCAGCCTTTGGTTCGTAAAAGCTTGGCCAGCCACAGTGTGAATCAAATTTGGTGGTGCTGGTAAATAGTTCAGCATTACAGCCACGGCAGCGAAAGGTTCCTTTACGCTCTTCATTTAGGAGTTCACCGGTGAAAGCGCGCTCTGTTCCTGCCTCACGGAGCACGTGATATTCAAATTCAGTTAGTTCTTCACGCCACTGTTCTTCAGTCTTTTCAACTTTTCGTTCGGTCATTGTTAGCTTTCTTAGGGTAATCACAGGTTAGAAACCTAATATAGAACAGTTACATCAAAACAAGGAGCGACAAATGCCAGGTAGAAAGATAGCGGATGCGCTTGATCTACTCAAACCTGACTATAAGCATGTTGGAAAACATAGAGCACGTCGAACTGCTAAAGATCGATGGGCTGAGTTTGCTGCCCTAGCTCTTGCCTCTGCTTTGCTAAGCGGGGGAGGCTACTTCGGCCTTCAGTCTGCAATAAGTTCGATGGCTACACCCGCTCCGACTAAGAATGTTGTCAACGGAGTGGATTTGAGCACCCCGATCACTGTGATAGATGGCACTGGTACAAGGCTTTATGCCATGAGAATCGGCCAGCAGCTCCAAGATGCCAAACTTGTAGTTCCTTACTCTAGAACACTAGATATGACCCTGGCTGATACTTCCATCACCATAAAGAAGGAAGAATACAGAGCCCTAGCCAAGCGAATCCAGCTAATTATTGGCAAATTACCAATAGTTCTCAACGCTGACGCCAAATACCCGATAGAGGTCAGACTGGGCCTTGGCTTCAAGATAAACGACTAAATCCTTCTATAACGGTCCTGTTATCTGCCCAATATTGACTTGCACAGATAGACCAAAACAGCCCTAGACTAAGGGAAGTCGAAAAAGATTCGTTTGCTACAACACTCGAAATCAAACTTCTGGGTAATTCCTGAGGTGAGACTGCAGTGAAGGAAGTACCGGATCTGATTCAAAAAGTAATAGGAGCATCAAATGGCACAAGGAACCGTAAAGTGGTTCAACTCTGAAAAGGGTTTTGGATTCATCACTCAGGACGGCGGAGCAGACGTATTCGTACACTTCTCAGCAATCCAGTCTGAAGGATACAAGGAGCTTAGAGAAAACCAGCGCGTTGAGTTCGAAGTTAAGAACGGCGACAAGGGCCCACAGGCTGACAACGTACACGTTATCTAATAAAAAGTTTCACGATCTAGAGCCATCCCCTAGGGGGTGGCTCTAGTGCTTTAAGCCCAGACTTGCACTCAAGGCTTATCAGTGCCAAAATGGGATTAGCACTCACCTTATGAGAGTGCTAACTATCCAACACTTACCCGTCCAGGAGGGCGTAACCCAACATGGCAAAAATCATTAGCTTTAACGAAGAGGCACGTCGCGGTCTTGAGCGTGGCTTGAACATCCTTGCTGACACAGTTAAGGTCACCCTTGGCCCACGTGGTCGCAACGTAGTACTTGAAAAGAAGTACGGTGCACCAACTATCACTAACGATGGTGTTTCGATTGCGAAAGAAATTGAACTAGATGATCCGTTTGAGCGCATTGGTGCTGAACTGGTTAAAGAAGTTGCTAAGAAGACTGACGATGTTGCAGGAGATGGAACTACCACAGCAACCGTTCTAGCTCAGGCACTTGTTAAAGAAGGCCTACGAAACGTAGCAGCTGGAGCTGATCCAATTAGCTTGAAGCGCGGAATTGAAAAGGCAGTTGAAGCAGTTATTGCTGAATTGTTCAAGCAGGCTAAGCCTGTTTCATCTAAAGAGCAGATTGCAGCAACTGCATCTATCTCTGCAGGAGACACCACTATTGGAGAAATCATTGCTGATGCAATCGATAAGGTCGGTAACGAAGGTGTTGTAACAGTTGAAGAAGGTAACACCTTTGGTATTCAGCTAGAACTAACCGACGGTATGCGTTTTGACAAGGGATACATCTCAGGTCTATTTGTAACTGACCCAGAGCGTCAAGAAGCTGTTTTGGAAGATGCACTAGTGCTTATTGCTAACAGCAAGATTTCTCAGGTTCCTGAGATTGTTCCAATCGTTGAGAAGGTAATGCAGTCGGGTAAGACT
>CANLDE010000020.1 GCA_947489235.1 Micrococcales bacterium | reverse complement strand
TTCCAACCTCACTTCCCTTGGAGCAATCAAAGTTCCAGATGCCAATCCAGAGCAGTTTGGAATCCTTGCCTTCTTCTATCCAACAGTTGCCAAGCTCGAAACTGGAGCCCTAACCTCGAACCACCCTTATCCCTGGGATCCGATAATGACCATGAACGTCTATGTTGGAAACCTTGGCCTTGATAGCGGCATGGCAGTCAATGCATACAAGCTTGATGTTCACGCTATGAAGCAAGTAGCCGGCGGCAAGAGTGGAGTCAAGGCCCTAAGACTTGCAATAGGGGAAACTGTTGAGCTGCCAGGAGATCTTGGAACAGTCGAGTTCAAAGGACTAAAGAGATTTGCTTCGTTAGACATTACATTTAACCCACTGGATATCTGGGTGTTGTTCTTTGCTCTGACTACCTTGTTTGGCTTAGTCTTAATGCTCATCATCCCTCGCAGACGAGTATGGGTGAAGGTTTCTAAGACAGATGTTGAAGTTGGAGCACTGGCTAAATCAAAAGATAAATCGCTAGACAAACTAGTGAAAGAAATTGCTAAATCACTAAAGAAGAAGAGTAAATGACACCAGAGATTGCACTAAACCCAGAACTAGCCACACTCTCAAGAGTGATTGTCTTAGTTGCACTAACTTTCTACGCCTTCTCATTCATCGTGCTTACCTGGGCTCTAACCAAGCGTGCAGGCGGCAAGGGAAAGAAAGACAAGTTTGCTAACAGATTAGACACTATTGGTTTAGTTCTGATGGGTATCGGTGTTCTAGCCAACGGTGTTGGTGTTCTAACTAGAGGAATTGCAGCTAACCGTGTGCCTTGGGCAAACATGTATGAGTTCTCTATTTCAGGAGCATTCGTAGTCACAGCTATATACATGGCCTCATTACTATTTAGAGATCTAAAGTTCATCTCCTCATTCGTAGCAGGGTTTGTTGTTCTGATTATTGGATCTGCTAACACACTGTTCTACGTCCAGGTTGAATCGCTTCTTCCAGCTCTTCAGGACTACTGGTTGGTTATCCACGTAAGCGTTGCAGTTCTTGCAACAGCCTTCTTCACTATCGCAGCGACCCTTGCCCTGATTCACGTTATGAAGGAAAGCACTCTCATTGCTAAATCAAAACTTCGCGGTGTGCAGTGGCTAGCTAGATTACTCAAGGTCTTCCCTAAGGTTGAAAAGCTGGAAAGAACTTCCTACCAGTTCAACATCATTGGTTTTATTCTCTGGTCCTTCACACTAATAGCAGGAGCTATCTGGGCTGATAAAGCCTGGCACAGATTCTGGGGTTGGGACACTAAAGAGGTCTGGACCTTCATCATCTGGACTATTTACGCTGCCTACCTTCACGCAACTACAACCAGAGGCTGGGAAGGCAAGAGAGCAGCATGGCTAACCCTCATCGGTTTCACAGCCATCATCTTCAACTTCACCATCGTGAATCTCTACTTCAAGGGACTACACGTTTACTCTGGGCTGTAAATGCACAGCAGTTTCCGAGCGGGGACTATTATCAAGCTATGGTTGATTCAAATCGGTACGAATGTAAAAAGTGCTCTTTCACTTTCCGCCTAGATCGATGGTCTGAATGCTCAAACTGTGGAGAGAGAGTCCCAGAGGATGTGTTTGCGAAAATTGCCGCCAGTAGAGACAAAAAGACATCCAATTGGGAGTCCCTAATGGAACTTCCTGGAGCAGCTCAGACTAGTTCCTCAGCACGCACTTCAACTTCGGGCTCGACTTTGAGCTCTGACACGAGAGCCATAGTAAGTGCACAGAACAAAACAACCTATGCTGTTCGATCACTGGCAATTTTTATTTTCACAACTCTGTGCACATCCCTGATTGGATATGGATTTTTGGGGGTTGGAGCAAGTGCAGCTTTGCGCTGTGATTCCATCGACTCAGACTGTGGGTCAGGTGCGGCAGTGCTATTTGGGTGGGCGGTTATCGCAATAGGCTTCCTAGTTGCTCTGTCTGTTGGGATTCACCAACTCAACAAATCAAAACCTTAAGTAGTTTTCAAACAACGCTCTAACCTTTCCATCCACCAAGTAGTTCTATCTACAGGTGCTTGAAGTTTGGTTAGGGTGCTTTTGTTTGGGATGATTCTTGTTACGGGTATTTCACCGTTGATTGGGATTAGGGGAGTGTCTGTTACATCTTCTGTGAGAAGTGCTGCTGTTGCTAGACCACTTGCATATTCACTATCAAGCAATGCAGCAAGGTGAACACCCATGCTTATTCCTACTGATGTTTCTAAAGCACTTGAAACAACGACAGGTAGTCCAGCTTCTTTAGCAATTCTTAGAGCGTTGTTTATGCCACCTAGTGGAGCTGCTTTGAGAACTAGTAGATCTGCTGCGTTGGCTTGAGCGACTGCTAGAGGGTCACTTACTTTTCTAACTGATTCGTCAGCTGCAATCTTTATGTTTAGAAGCTTGAGTTTAAGTTTTAGTTCAGCAAGTTCTGCGATGGTCTTGACTGGCTGCTCTAGGTATTCCAGGGGAACACCTTCTTCATACATGGCATTAGCTAGGGCTAATGCTGTTTCTATGTCATAGCCACCGTTGGCGTCGAGTCTTATTCGTGCATCTGGGTAGTACTTTCTGACTTCATGAATGCGGTCAAGATCGTCTTGAAGTGTTTGTTCCTTTTCGGCAACTTTGATCTTTACTACTTCAAAGTTGCCAAATGGTTCTAGGGCTGCTCTTACGTCTTTGACTGCAGCCAAGGTGGCGTTGACTTTGATGGTCTTTAGTGTTGGTTCAGGGATGTCTCCGAAGGCAAACTCAATGGCTGCTTTGAGCCAGATACTGGCTTCTTCGTCTTCATACTCAGTGAAGGGTGACCATTCAGCCCAGCCGTTAGGGCCTTCAAATAGTAAGACTTCTCTAGTGGTTATGCCTCTGAACTTGATGCGCATAGGGATACTTAGGACTCTTGCAGTCTCAAGTATCTGCTGGCGCATTTCGTTGGTTATCTCCACATTGTTAGTCTAGGAGTATGTCCAAACACGTATCTGAGCTCTTTGATGCAACTATCTGGTCTGAAGTTGATGGTTTTGCTGATCTAACTGACATCACCTATCACAAGCATGTATCTCTAGGGGTTGTTCGTATTGCTTTCAACCGTCCTGAGGTTAGAAATGCTTTCAGACCACAGACAGTAGATGAGCTGGCTAGAGCGCTAACTCATGCTCAAGGTCTAACTGATGTTGGTGTTGTTTTGCTAACTGGTAACGGTCCTTCACCTAAAGATGGTGGCTGGGCTTTCTCATCTGGTGGAGACCAGAGAGTTCGTGGCAGTGCAGGTTATGAGTATGGGGATAGTAGTTCAGGTCGACTACACATTCTTGAAGTTCAAAGACTTATGCGCTTTATGCCAAAGGTTGTTATTGCCCTAGTGCCTGGTTGGGCTGCTGGTGGTGGTCATTCGTTGAACGTTGTTGCTGATCTTTCTATTGCCTCTAGTGAGCATGCACGCTTCAAGCAGACAGATGCTGATGTTGGATCTTTTGATGCAGGGTATGGTTCTGCATATCTTGCTCGTCAGGTTGGTCAGAAGTTTGCTAGAGAGATCTTCTTCTTAGCTCAAGAGTATTCAGCTCAACGTGCTTATGAGATGGGTGTTGTTAACGCTGTTGTTCCTCATGCTGAACTTGAAGTTAAAGGTATTGAGTGGGCTAAAGAGATTTTAGGTAAATCACCTCAATCAATTCGTTTATTGAAATATGGAATGAACATGATTGACGATGGTCTAGTTGGTCAACAGCTATTTGCCGGTGAGGCTACACGTATGGCCTATGGAACTGATGAAGCCCATGAAGGAAAGACAAGCTTCCTAGAAAAAAGAGCACCGGACTGGTCGCCATTTCCTTGGCACTTCTAAATCTATGAACCAAATTCCTCTAAGAGTAATTCCAGCTAATGATGTGCTTGGCGCTCTACTTGCTCTAACTGATGCACTTGAAGGTAAGTGTGCTGTGTTTATTTCTCCAAGAGAAATAAACGGAGAGAAAGTAAAGGTTGAGGGTTTACCTGAGTTTGTAGATTCAAACACTGCTCTGATTGTTGAGAGTAGTGGTTCAACTGGAATCCCTAAAAGAATCAGCATTAGTGCTGATGCCCTTGTAGCAAGTGCTAAGGCAACTGAAGAATATTTTGGCGCTAAAGGTCAGTGGTTACTGACTCTTCCTATTAACTACATTGCAGGTATTCAGGTGTTGGTTAGATCGATTCTTTCGGATGTGCAGCCTATTGTTATGAACACGGCTGTTACTTTTACTCCTGAAGCATTTGCTTTATCTTCAACTCTTCTTACCGCAGATAGCAAGTTCACATCTTTGGTTCCAACACAATTAGTTCGATTGCAGCAGTTAGCTTCTCAAGATCCTTTCCTAGTGAAGCTTTTACAGCGCTTCACTGCAATTCTTGTTGGTGGTCAAGCAACTAGTCCTGAGGTGCTTGCTTTCTTTAGAGACAGAGACATCAATGTTGTTGAGAGCTATGGCATGGCTGAGACAAGTGGTGGTTGTGTTTATGACGGTAAAGCTCTTAGCGGTGTTGAGATCAAGTTAGTAGATGGCCGCGTTGCTATCAAGGGGTCTATGTTGGCTAACGATGTTGCCAGTGAAGATGGTTATCTAGTTACTCAAGACATTGGTGAAATCGATGACCAAGGTCTTCTTCGTATTCTGGGTAGAGCAGATCGAGTAATGATCTCTGGTGGATTGAAGATGAGTCTTGATCGGGTTGAAGCAGTAGCTGGAAGTGTGCCAGGGGTTGTTGAAGTAGGGGCAACTGCAGTTAGTTCAACCGAGTGGGGAGAGCGTGTGGGGATTGCTTATGTTGGTTCTCCTGAGGTAGCAGACTTCATGGCTGGAGCAGTGTTTGAACAACTAGGAATAGCTGCTAAACCAATTAGGGTTATTCGAGTTGATAGGTTGCCAAGACTTAGTAACGGCAAGACAGATTTGATTGCTTTGAGACAACTATTTAGTGAAGGTATCTAATGAGTTCAGTTAAGTTATGGATCAAAGGCGCAAGACTTCGTACCTTGCCACTGGCTGTTGCCCCGATTCTTATTGGTGCAGGTACTGCTCAGGTCGCAGGTAAGTTCAACTTTGGTTTTGTGCTTTTAGCTCTCGCTGTTGCTCTGTTCTTACAAATAGGTGTGAACTACTCAAATGATTACAGTGATGGCATTAGAGGAACAGATAAGAACAGAGTAGGGCCAGCAAGACTAACCGGTGGTGGCTTTGTTGAACCTAAGAAGGTTAGAAATGCTGCTTTCGCATCGTTTGCCTTAGCTGGAGTCTTTGGGCTAGTTGTTACTGTTCTTACCCAGCAGTGGTGGTTCATTCTTGTTGGTCTAGTTTGTATTCTTGCAGCTTGGTTTTATACCGGAGGTAAGAACCCATATGGCTATGCAGGGCTTGGTGAAGTTATTGTCTTCATCTTCTTTGGTCTAGTTGCAACCATTGGTACTGACTATGTTCAAACCTTAGAAATTAACTTCCTTAGTGTTCTCGGTGGAATAGCTGCTGGATGTTTTGCAACTGCAGTTTTACTTATCAACAACATCCGAGACATTGATACTGATCGTCTCAGTTGCAAGAAGACTCTTTCAACCAGAATTGGCAAGAGGGCATCATTGGCTTTGTTTGTGCTACTTACCTGGGCACCGTTCACAGTTGTTTCTCCACTGTGGTTTATAGCTCCAGCTACTTTTGTTGTGAACATACTGGTTCTTCCAGTTTTGATTATCAACATTATTGCTGTGAGCGCTAAGAAGCCTAAAGATCAGATTCTTGCTTTGCAGCTAACCAGTTTTACTGCCCTGCTATTCGCTCTCGGGCTTTGTTGGGGACTTTTTACTCTTAGCTTCTAGGTCAACGATATCGTTCTCTAAATCACTCTCAGGATCTCCTGAACCTAGGGAATTTGAACGCTTCTCATAGATCTGCTTACTGATTTGATCCCTTAGGTGGCCTAAGAAGAACATTGAGTAGGCAAAGGAAAGCATGCCTGCAAATAGAACGCTGAAAAACCATGGTAGACCTAGTAAACCAAAGACCAAACAGAGCAATACAAACAACCCAAGCCGGATAACTGTGTATTTGAGCCAAACATTTCTCATGTCTTTAGTCTATGTTTGAGGCTCGGTTAGAATTGCCCTATGAATAGAATCCAACTAGCCGTTCTAGTCGCTGTGGCAATATTTCAGATTTTCACAACCGTTTATGCAGCCAGTGCTAACCCAAGACAGGTAAGAGTCTTACCTAAGATTGTCTGGGTTTTATTGTGTCTATTCATCCCAATTATTGGTGGACTTCTGTATATCACTATTGGTAGACCTATTGATGGTGACTCTGGTCAAGGAGCTAAGCGCTCACGTCCGATTGCACCAGATGATGATGCTGACTTCCTTAGAGATTTAGGAACTCGTTTCAAAAACGATAATGACAAATAATCAACCTGCTTTTTCTAATGATTTAGTTTCACCAGCTCAAATATTCTCAGCCCACATCATCGCTGAACTTGCTGCTTGGGGGAGAGATTTCTGGCTAGCACCAGGAGCGAGATCACAAGCATTGGCTATTGCAGCAGCTCAGGTAGCTGATGCAGGCAGAGCAAACCTTCATGTTCGTATTGATGAGAGATCACTTGGCTTTAATGCTTTAGGTGCAGCAGTTTATGGTGGGCCTCAGGTAATTATCACAACCTCTGGCACAGCGGTGGCTAACTTACACCCTGCAGTTCTAGAAGCTCATCATTCAGGTCTTGGTCTGATCCTGCTAACTGCCGATAGACCAGCAGAGCTTAGAGATAAAGGCGCTAACCAAACTACTAACCAGGTCGGTATATTCTCCGATGCAGTTATCGAGTGCATTGATGTCCCAGCGCCAACTGAAAAAGACATCGCTAAACTTCCTCAACTAGCAAAAGAATTAGTTGAGAAGGCGGTGTTGTTGGCTTGGGGAGAAAGACCTCAGCCCGTTCAGTTGAATTTACAGTTCATTGAACCTCTATCTGCAATTACTCCTGATGCTGCAGAGATCCTTGAAAGCCTCGAAGATGCAGACTATAAAGAAGAATCGGTCAAGGATCTCGATGATGAAAGTTGCTATCTCGATCTAGAAATACCAACAGTTGTTGTTGCAGGTGCTAACGCTGGAATACATATCAGTGAGATCAGAAGTCTTGGGTTGCCGGTCTTTGCTGAACCAACATCCGGGGTAAGGCATATTCCTGAATCAGTTCTTTCATATCGCTCTGTCTTGGCAAATGATTTAGAACTCGCTGGACAAATAAAGCAAGTGATTGTTTATGGCAAACCTACCCTTAGTAGAACTGTGGTCTCATTACTGAGGCGAAACGATGTAAAGGTGTTTGTTCGTGAAGGCCAAATGGGCTCTTTTGAAATTGGCAATGATGTAACTAAAGTAAAGAGCCCAATTGTAGGTGCTGCTAATCAGAAGTGGTTGGGTACCTGGCTTCAAGAATCAGCTAAAGATAGCAGCCCACTTGGTGGCGAGCTAGATAGACAAGCAATAGTTGTAAAGACTTGGGAAGCATCCCCTGCTATAGAGAACATCTTGGTTCTAGGTGCTTCACAACTAATTAGAGAAGCTGACTTCTACGCGCCTGCTGTTGAGGTAAGAGCATGGGCTAACCGAGGTCTATCAGGTATCGATGGAACCATTGGCACAGCAACCGGTATCGCTATTCAAGAACCAGACAAACAGGTCAGGGCTTTGATGGGGGACCTCACCTTCTTGCACGATGTTGGATCCTTAGCTCTGGATGCAAATGATGGACCACTAGATATTCAGGTAATAGTTGTCAATGACAATGGTGGAAAGATCTTTAGCAATCTGGAGGTTGCCCAAAGCGTTGAGCCAAATACTTTCAAGAGGATATTTCAAACTCCTCAAAACGTTGACATTTCTAAACTTGCGGAAGCTTACGGCTGGAAGTATCTAAACCCGAAGACAGTTAGTGATTACGAGTTAGCCCTAGAGATCAAGGGTCGAGTGATTATTGAAGTGCAGTTGGACTAGCTAAGCGAATCAACTATTGGCTTGAATTTTAGAATTGCTTCTTCTAATTCAGCTTGAGCTTCAGAACCTGCAACAATCCCACAGCCAGCAAAAGCAGTAAGAGTTTCTTGAGTTAGCTGAGCACCTCTAAGCGCTATAGCCCATACTCCATCACCATCCGCGCCTAGCCAACCGACAGGACCTGCGTATCTTCCACGGTCAACATTTTCAATCTCATCTATAACAGCTAGTGCTTTATCTCTAGGTGTGCCGGCAACAGCAGCTGATGGATGTAGGGCACTAACTATTTGTAGCGAACTAGATTCTGAATTGAGCACAGCTTTAACATCGCTAGCTAAATGCCAAAGGTTTGGTAGGGCCATGCTAAATGGCTGGGCATCGACATTTATCTCGACGCAGAATTCTTCAAGCTCAGAAACAAGTGAATCAATTGCAAACTTATGCTCTGCCCTGTTTTTAGTTGATTCGATAAGCGCTGTTCCAATTGCCTGATCAACACCAGGATCAGTACCGCGACCAGCTGTGCCAGCTAGCACCCTTGCGCTTACCTCTGAGTGATACACCTTTACTAGAAGTTCTGGGCTTGCTCCAAATAACCCTGCTACCTGATAGATATAGCAGGTGTCGAACTTGTTCTCTAGCTTTCTAAGCGCTGGGTTGATATTGAAATCTTTAGAAACGGTTGCCTTGAGATCTCGAGCCAGCACAACCTTCTCAATCACACCACTGTTGATAGCGGTTAGGGCTTTATCAACATTGAGTTTGTATTGCTCTAGAGAGATTTGACCAGGCTCAAAGTGAGCAGGACTAAAGGAGCTATTCAAATCAATTAGCGCTAAGCCATCTTCTTCAGAGATGTTTATTGTTGTGATCCAGAGGCTCTCATTTAGTTTGCCAATCACTACTTTTGGAATTACTAAAACGCTGCTTGTTTTACTTTGAGCTGAAAAGGCTATGGATCCGAAAGAGACTAGACCTGAGCCAGGTAGGTTTACTGAATCCTCAATGTCTGCGCTGGCAACTGCGTCTGACCAGGACTGGTCTAAATCAAGAACTCGATTAGGCCCTGATGCCTCAAGTCTTAGAGCTTCACCCCAGCCGATCAAGCCTTGATGCTCGTATATAAAGGCTGAACTATTTGAACCTAGGAGATCTGCAAAGCTGAAGCCTTCGCTTAGGCCCAATTCACTGGCTGCAATGAGCCTTGAATTCACCTTTAGGTTCAAGTATTTATGTCCGTTATCTTCGTCTGAGCATTCTCTGTGAAACCCCCTGCGAGCCTAAACTACTGGCTTTTGACTGGGATATCCTAAATACAAGCCTAAATCAGTGGAAGGAGCTAAAGATGCCGAAAGTTCTAAATACTCTCGCAGCTCTAGTTCTCCTATCCTTTGTGACAATTCCCTCTGCCAGCTTCGCAGATGAGCACGAAGAAGAGACAGATACAACTGTTTCCACTGAAAACGTTGAACAAGAACACGATGAACTCACTCAACGTCACAATGAAATTGAAGAGAACTACGAAAACTATGAGGGTGTAGTAATCCCCCCGGTGATAATGAACATGGGTAAACAAGAAAACCCAGATAGCTACATTCTGCCAATACTGCCTACAGGTGAAGAGCAGTCCCAAAGATCAAACTTTATTGGGCAACAAATTGGTGTTATCGGTACCGAACAGGTTGAAGGCTTTGACCCTTACAAACTCGATCCATTGCCAGTTAAAGGTTTAGTTCTAACTGCGGTAACTCCAGCCGATGAGTTCATGGACGGGGCTAGAACATTGGTTATCGGTCTAGGGATTGCTGCTTTCGGGCTACTAGGACTTGTCTCTTTTGGTGCTTATAGAAGCAAACGAACAAAATCGAACAATCTTTAGTCATTCGAGCAGTAGATACTAATCAGGTCAAAGATTAGACTTGGCTAGTGAATAAAGCGGATATGGCTAAAAAGCCGGCAGAAGTCGCAGCCATGTTTGATTCGGTTGCTGAGAGCTACGACCGCACAAATGACCTCCTTTCTTTCGGCCAAGACCGTTTATGGCGTAAAAAAGTTTTGAAGAGCGTTAATCCAACCAGTGGACAAACTGTTCTAGATCTAGCAGCCGGCACTGGTTCATCATCTGTGGTTTTCGCTAAGCCTGGGGTCAAAGTTATTGCCAGTGATTTTAGTGAAGGCATGTTGGCAGTTGGAAGAGCGCGCCATCCAGAACTTGAATTTGTCTATGCGGATGCAACGCAGCTACCTTTCGGTGATGAATCAGTTGATGCCGTAACTATTTCTTTTGGACTTAGAAACGTAGTTGATCCAAAGAAAGCTCTGGCAGAAATGTTGCGAGTGCTAAAGCCAGGCGGGGTGGTAGTTATCTGCGAGTTCTCTCATGTTAGAACTCCAGTCATTGGTTCTTTATACCGCTGGTATCTAGCCAACGTTCTCCCAACTCTTAGTAAGTTACTGGCAAAGAATAAAGGTGCCTACGATTACCTTTCAGAATCTATTGCTGCTTGGCCTAAGCAAGAAGTGCTGGTGCAGTGGCTAGTTGATGCCGGATTCAAAGATGCAACTTACAAGAATTCAAGTTTTGGAATCGTAGCTATCCATAGTGCTAAGAAGGCAAGCAAATGAACAAGATAGTTCTTCCGCCACAACTACGTAAGGTAGTTGATAAAGCGCTACTAAAGAAGATTCAGTCTGGTTTAGAGCAGGTTGAGATTCAACTACTTGAAGCAGTTACCCACACAGATCCTGTAGCGAATGTAACTTCAAGACATTTACTTGAAGCAGGCGGCAAGCGACTTCGTCCTGTTCTAGTTTTACTAGGAGCAGCTTTAGGTGATGACTCTAAGGATCAAGTTGTCAAGGCAGCAGTAGTTGTTGAACTCACACATCTTGCAACTTTGTATCACGATGACGTTATGGACAGAGCTCCAATGCGCAGAGGTGTGCCAACAGCTCATGAGGTTTGGGGTAACAGCGTTGCTATCTTGACTGGAGATTTACTCTTTGCAAGAGCATCACAAATTGTTAGTCGTTTAGGTGGCAAAGCTCTTTCATTACAAGCAGATACTTTCGAAAGACTTTGCTTAGGCCAGCTACACGAGACCCTAGGTCCGCAGAACAATGAAGACCCGATCAATCACTACATTCAAGTTCTTGCTGACAAGACTGGATCACTAATTGCAGCCAGTGCCGAACTAGGTGTTGTCTATGGTGACGGTCCAGATGAATATCGTGAACCGATGAGAATCTATGGTGAGAAGGTTGGAGTTGCTTTCCAGCTAATCGATGACGTTATTGACATTGCATCAGATCAGTCAGGTAAGACACCAGGTACTGACCTAAGAGCAGGGGTGCCAACCATGCCAACCCTGCTACTTAGAGCCCATGCAGCCACTGACCCTAAGGCTAAAGAACTTATTGAGATAATTGATGCTGGGCTCGAAGATGATGACCAGTTAGCACTAGCGGTAGCGGGGCTTCGTGAGCACCCTGCTTTAGAAGAGGCTTACCAGTTAGCTAAGAAATGGGCAGCAGATGCTGTGGCAGCTCTAGCACCACTACCAGATTCACCAGTCAAAGACGCTCTGCGAGTATTCGCTGAGGCAGTTGTTGACCGCGAACAGTAAAAAAGGATTTGAATTAACTTGAACAAAATGCGTTTAGCAATAGTTGGTGCTGGCCCTGCAGGCATCTATGCAGCGGACCTAATCATCAAAGCTGAAAGAGACTTTGATGTGAGCATTGACCTATTTGATTTACTTCCTGCGCCATATGGTTTGGTTCGCTATGGAGTTGCTCCTGATCACCCAAGAATCAAAGGAATCATTAGAGCCCTCTATGAAGTTCTAGATAGAGGTGACATCCGTTTCTTTGGAAATGTGAAGTATGGAACTGATATCACTCTTGATGAACTAAAGGCTCACTACAACGCAGTTATCTTTGCAACCGGTGCAATCAAAGACGCAGAACTAAACATCCCTGGTGTTGAACTTGATGGTAGCTATGGTGCAGCTGACTTTGTGAACTGGTATGACGCTCATCCAGATTTCCCTAGAACCTGGCCACTAAACGCAAAAGAAGTTGCTGTGCTAGGAAACGGAAACGTAGCGTTAGACGTAGCACGTATCTTGGCTAAGCAACCAGAAGATCTTCTTTCAACAGATATTCCAGACAACGTTTATCAAGGACTACTGGCATCTCCAGTTACTGATGTGCACGTATTTGGTAGACGTGGTCCTGCTCAGGTTAAGTTCACACCACTTGAACTTCGTGAAGCGTGTGATATCGAAGGTGTTGACACCATCGTTTATGACGAAGACTTCAAGTACGATGCTGGATCACAAGAAGCCATTGATACCAACAACCAGACCAGAGTTATGGTCAACACTCTTGAGAGTCACAGAGGCAAAGAATTAACTGGAGCCACAAAGAGGCTTCACCTACATTTCTTTAGTTCACCTAAAGAAATAGTGGGTGAAGATGGCAAGGTCACTGCTATCAAGATTGAGAGAACTGAACTTGATGGTAAGGGTGGGGTTACAGCTACTGGAGAGATTCGTGAATTCCCTGTTCAAGCCGTATACAGAGCAATTGGTTACTTTGGTTCAGAACTAGATTCAATTCCTTTTGATCACAAGTATGGTGTTATCACTAATGCAGCAGGAAGAGTCCTAGATTCCTCAGGTGAACACATTTCAGGTGTCTATGCAACTGGCTGGATCAAGCGTGGACCAGTAGGTCTTATTGGTCACACTAAGAGCGATGCCATGGAAACAATTGCTTGTGTGATTGAAGACAGAGCAACATGGTGGCAACCAGAGCACGCTCATGAAGATGACATAGTTGCACTTCTAAATTCAAAGAGTGTGCAGTTCCTAGGTTGGCCAGAATGGCTAAAGATTGATGCAACTGAGAAAGCTATCGGAGCATCCCAAGATCGTGAAAGAGTCAAGCTTGTTGATCGTGAAGACTTCCTCAAAGCCGCATTTAAGAACGACTAAGGATGAGTAAGAAAACAGGAATCTCAGATAAGAGAGCAAAGACCGCTCAGTTTGCACTGATGGTTATCTTCTTCTCTCAGGGCTTCGCCACTTTATCTTGGATGCCTCGTATTCCAGAGTTCATTGAAAACCTAAATGTTTCTAAAGAACTTTGGGGAACCATTATTGGTTTTGGTGGAGCGGGTGCTCTTATCCCTTTGTTGTTCACCAGTCGTTTGATCATAAGATTCGGCACAACACCAATCATCAAATATTCAAGTGTTGCGCTGTCAGCTATTTTGCTAGCACTGCCATATCCAACTCAGTGGTGGTTGTTTATGATTCTGAACTTCTTCCTATCCTTCTCAATCAGTGTTTTCAACATTGCCCTTAACTCTCAAGCTGTTATGTTCCAAAAGCGAGTGGACAAAGTATTACTAGGTAGTTTCCACGGCTCTTGGAGTATCGGGGCAGCCACATCGGCAGCGGTCTCTGGTGTAATCGCAGCCTTCACACCCCTTAAGCTTCAGATGTTCCTAATGCCTCTGCTTTGCATCATCCTTTTCCTCTGGGCAGCCCGTCACATGATTCAGCCAACAGAGAGCGATGCTGTTGATAAAGATGTTCCAGAGAAACGTATCTCTTGGCTGAAGACACCTAGGTTTCTATGGCTGTTATCTGTTGGTGGGTTTATGGGGATGTGGCCAGAGCTAGTGGTCATGGACTGGGCAAGTGTTTATGGCAAAGAAGTTCTAAGCCTTGATCCTTCAAGAGCGGCCTGGCCATACACAGTGTTTGTTATCGCCATGATTGTTGGTCGATTCTCTATCGGCAGACTCACTTTGAAATACAACGTTGCCAGAATTTCTCAGGTTGGCGGGCTTTTTGGTTCAGTGGCATTAGCTTTGGCAGTTTTCACTTCTGCTAGCTTGGCGCAATCCAATCAAGCACTTGCGCTATTTCTACTTTGCCTATTCTTCGCAATTGCTGGACTCGGAATATCATCCATGGTGCCGGGCTACTTTAGTGCTGCAGGAAACGTAGAAGGTTTATCAACTGCTCAAGCGCTAAGCAGAATGCTTTTGTTCAACACAATTGTTGTCATATTCGCCAAGATGTTTATGGGTTCACTCATTGATGCATCATCTTTACCATTGGCAATGATTTTCCCTATAGCCACCTTTGCTATTGCAGGTGTGATTGCAGGAATAGTTGCTAATAAGCACAAAGAGATAAAGCTAAATCCTGAGATTTAGTATTTAGCGATAGTTAGTGAACTGAACGTCAATATCTAGATCGCTTGAACGCAAAAGCTCCATGACTTCTTGAAGATCATCACGGCTCTTGCTAACAACTCTTAGTTCATCACCTTGAATGTTTGCCTTGACTGACTTAGGTCCCTGCTCACGAATGATTGCAGCAATCTTTTTAGCCTCAGGCTGCTCAATGCCATCTTTTAGCGTGGCTTCGATACGGAATTCTTTACCGGAGGCATAAGGCTTGCCATCATCTAAGCTCTTGAGCGAAATGCCACGCTTTACTAGCTTGCTCTGGAAAACATCAAGAACAGCCTTAACGCGCTCTTCGCTATTGGCCTTCATCAGGATCTTCTCGCCTGACCATTCAATAGATGCACCAACACCTTTGAAGTCGTAGCGCTGTTCAATTTCTTTTTCAGCCTGAGTTAGAGCGTTAGACGCTTCTTGCTTGTCAACTTTGCTGACTATGTCGAATGAGGAATCTGCCATAACTGTGATTCTAACGAACTAAGCCTGAGATGGGGCTCTTGATGTGCTGGATCGGACAATGAGTTCAATAGGCCATTCTGTTATTTCAGGCACCTTCTGGTCTGGGTTATCTAGTAAATCAAGCATGGTCTTAGCCAATAGTTCACCTTGTCCAACAACATTCTGGTTGATTGTTGTGATTCCAAAGAACTCAGCTAGTTCATGGTTGTCCACCCCAACAATAGAAAGGTCTGCTGGGACATTGAGCCCCAGGTCTTTAGCAGCAAGCAATACTCCTACAGCTAATTCATCAGAAGAAGCAAAGATAGCTGTTGGTGAATTGTGTGGATCACCTAGAAGATTCTTGGCAGCAGCGTATCCTTCGCTAATTGCATATCTAGGAACAGCTCTATACCAACCAGGTCTAGGTTCAATGCCTGCTTCTTTCAAGGCTGCCTCGTAAGCAACCTTTCTAACATCGAAGACTCCATAGAAGTTATCGGTAGATTCACTCTGACCAATCATGGCTATTCGGGTATGACCCATAGACAATAGGTGGTTAGTAGCCAATGCTCCAGCTGCTGTGTCATTGATCCTGATGGTCTTAGCGCCTTTGATCAAACCACCAAGAGATACCAATGGCTTGTTCACTCTTGTAAGTGCAGATATCTCTTCTTCACTCATCTTCACTGAAACACAGATAACAGCGTCCACTCTCTTACGAGGCAAAGACTTAGTGAAGATGGACTTACGGTGATCATCTCCTGAGGAGAGGTTATACAAAGTAACGTCGTAGCCAGCTTTTACTAGCTCTCTGTCGATAGCCTCAAGAACAGTTGAGAAGAACCAACGGTCAACATAAGGAACTACAACACCAATGTTCTTAGTTCTACCTGTCACCAGCGTGTATGCAGAAGCTGAAGGCACATAGCCCAAACGCTCAGCTACTGACTGAACCAGTTCCTTGGTCTCAATAGAGACATAATCTTTACCACTTAGAGCTCTTGAAACAGTTGCTGTTGAGACCCCAGCCTCACGAGCAACATCTACGATGCCTGCCACGTCTAAAACCTATTTTCTGTAAAAGTATGCAAATCTCTCTGTAATCTATCTGCTGTTACAGTCCCTTACAGGTAATCCCGTGAGATTGGAACCTATTCGTTGTGTAAGGGCGATTGGCGGTAAGGGCTTAGTTTCAGGTATTCTTTACAAGCACCCGTCCGGCTGATTACAGGCGGCCGGGAGCACTGGCTAGTTACCCAAGCGGCCAAAGGGATCTGACTGTAAATCAGCCGGCTCAGCCTTCGGGGGTTCGAATCCCTCACTAGCCACGAAACCCCAGCCCTCCACGGCTGGGGTTTTTTGTTTCGCCTGTCGTTGAATTTGGCACCCACTAGCGGATGCGGGTAATGGTGACTTTGCCTCGTGAATATACAACTCCACTAGTGTTACTCTCTTTGGGATCTGCGCAGGTTCGCTAGATTTGTTGGCATGCGCAAATTTATTTTGAAATTTCAAATGTTTCCCGAATACCAGGGCACTAAGTTTTCACTGGTTTTCCTTGTTGTCATCACGACAGTCACCACACTTCGAAGCCTCGCACATGTCTTCTTGCCAGACGGTGGGTCTAATAGCATCGCCGGACTTGATGTTTCGGTTGAAGGCGGCAACAATCTCATCGCATTATTTGCTCAGTGGGGGTATACCCAACTGTTGCTTTCTGTGATGATGTGGGCTGTGCTTGCATTCGCAAGAAGTTTGGTGCCATTTGCGCTCATGGTTCAAGCACTTGATTGGGGCGGCCGGATCCTGGTGGGGATGATGAAACCTGTCGAAGTTGCAGCTGCACCACCGGGTGAG
>CANLDE010000019.1 GCA_947489235.1 Micrococcales bacterium | reverse complement strand
CCAAGAAGCGGGTTGGCAGCTAAGCACGGGATTACAGTTCTCAATGCTCCAGGCACAGTTGATGCAGGTTATCGCGGGGAGATGCTCATTACTCTGGTCAATCATTCTGATGAGGATTTTCCTATTGTTAGGGGAGATCGCGTGGCTCAAGTTCTGTTTCAGAAATTCGAATCAGCAACCTTCATTCAAGTCACTGAGTTACCAGGTTCACAACGTGGCAGCGCAGGCTACGGTTCAACGGGAGTTAAGTAATGAATGAATTCTCAACTAGTTCAATTAGACAGCCCAACCGCGGCCCTTGGGACAGTAACGACCTAAACGCTCCTAGTGATTTGGTGGACTTTGGTTCTCTAGCGTTTGTCCCTAACCCAAATGTTGGAGTGAGAGCAGATATCGAAGAAGGAACTCAGCGCATCGTGGCGATTTCCTTCGATTACATGGAGAGTGTTTTGCAAGTGCAAGCATTCGCAGCAGCCAAGGGAGAGAACCTTTGGGATGAAGTAATCAAGGACATTACCGTAAGCCTTACCAGCCAAAACATATCTGTTGAACAAAGCGCAGGTCCGCACGGATCTGAGATCCAAGTTGAGTTGCCTTTAGGCGAAGGTCGCACACAAGTTGTGCGCATGTTTGGTTTCAGCGGTGATCGATGGCTTCTGCGAGGCACAATCTCAGGAGCAGCTATAACAGATCTGAACCAAAGACTAGAGCTTGAAGATGTGTTCCGAGGTTTAGTTGTTCGTCGAGGAGAAACTCCTTACCCGCCTAGAGAAATTCTGCCGCTAAGTCTCCCAACTGGATCTATTGTTACCAGAGCAAACTAATGGCTGAGAAGAGTAAGCCAGAGATCAACTCTGAAAAATACGGTGTAAAGAAAACGGACGATGGCTACAAAGTAGATGCTAAGAGTCTTCTAGCCAGCATTGGTGGGGTTCAAGGTTTCATAGAAGCCACAATCCCAGGACTTATTTACGTTCTGTCCTTTGCTATTTGGCAAGACCTAACGATTTCAATAGTCAGCGTCTCGGTTGCGATGGTTATCCTGACAATTCGCCACTTTATGGTCAAACGCCCTGCCTCAGCTCTTGTTGGACCAATCTTGGGCATAGCACTAGCCATTTACCTAGCTAGAAGACCCGAGGGGCAGGCCAGGGACTTCTACCTGCCAGGCTTCTGGACCAATGCTGGATACGGTGGCGCGCTGTTACTCAGCGTCATAGCTAGATTCCCTTTGATTGGCGTCATGGTTGGGTTTATGACCAATCAGGGCCTCAGTTGGCGCAAGAGCCGTCGCAAAGTCCGATTCTTCAACCTAGTTACGATGCTTTGGGTAGGGCTTTTCGCTATCCGTCTGTTGGTTCAGGTTCCTCTCTATCTAGCAAACGACATAGTCACCCTCGGATTTACCAAGATTGCTCTAGGCCAGCCCTTCTTCCTTCTGATGATCTGGATTTCATGGCTTTTGCTAAGGAAAGTGGTTAGCAGCGAACAAGATGGTATTTTGGACAAGTAACAAATCGTCAGTATTGCTAGGAGTGGACTTTGTCCAAAGTTGATAGTTTCAAATCCAGTTCAGTCCTTGAGGTAGGGAGCAAGTCTTACCGCATTTACAAGCTGGACAGTGTGGTCAAAGGACAGCTACCGTATAGCCTCAAGATTCTCCTTGAGAACCTGCTACGAACCGAAGACGGCGCAAACATCACAGCAGAGCACATCAAAGCTATTGCGAACTGGGACCCAAAAGCCGAGCCTGACATCGAGATTCAATTCAGCCCAGCTCGTGTAATCATGCAGGACTTCACCGGAGTTCCTTGCATCGTAGATCTTGCAACTATGCGTGAAGCGGTCAGCGCTTTAGGAGGAGATCCTAAGAAGGTAAATCCACTTACACCAGCTGAGTTAGTTATCGACCACTCTGTAGTTATCGATGTTGCTGGTTCGCCAGATGCTTTCGAACGAAATGTTGCCTACGAATACGAGCGCAACGGTGAGCGTTACCAATTCCTACGTTGGGGCCAAGGAGCCTTTAATAACTTCAAAGTTGTTCCACCAGGCACTGGAATCGTGCACCAGGTGAACATCGAATACTTGGCAAGAACTGTTATGACTAGAGAACACAACGGTGAAACTCTTGCTTACCCGGACTCCTGTGTTGGAACAGACTCACACACAACCATGGTTAATGGTTTGGGAGTTCTTGGTTGGGGAGTAGGTGGAATCGAAGCTGAGGCGGCAATGCTAGGTCAGCCGGTTTCCATGCTTATTCCTAAAGTCGTTGGATTCAAATTAAACGGTTCCATTCCAGTTGGAGCAACTGCAACGGATGTTGTTCTAACTATTACCGAGATGATGCGTAAGCACGGTGTGGTTGGTAAGTTCGTTGAATTCTATGGCGCTGGTGTTTCAGCTGTTCCTCTTGCCAATAGGGCAACCATCGGAAACATGAGCCCTGAGTTTGGCTCCACTGTGGCTATCTTCCCAATCGATGAAGTAACTATTGATTATCTTCGTTCAACTGGACGAAGCTCTGAAGACATTTCTCTAGTTGAGGCATACAGCAAAGCTCAAGGACTTTGGCATGATGCTAACAATGAAGCTGCTTACAGCGAATACATCGAACTGGATCTTTCGACCGTTGTTCCATCTATTGCTGGGCCTAAGCGCCCACAAGATCGCATTGAGCTTTCTAAAGCTAAAGAACACTTCGCCAGCGACATTAAGAATTACAGCCCAACACCTTCACAGATGACTGATGTGGTAGGCACTGACTTCGCTATCGACAACGGTTATGTCGCAATCGCATCGATTACTTCTTGCACTAACACTTCAAATCCATCAGTGATGATGGCTGCAGGCCTACTTGCTCGTAAGGCTGTTGCCAAGGGTCTAAAGAGTAAGCCTTGGGTTAAAACTTCTCTAGCACCAGGCTCCAAAGTTGTTACTGAGTACTTTGATAAGGCTGGGCTAACTAAAGATCTGAACAGTTTAGGTTTTGATTTGGTTGGCTACGGCTGCACAACCTGTATCGGTAACTCTGGTCCTCTAGATGCAGAGATTTCAAATGCTGTGAACAAAAATGATCTTGCTGTAACCGCAGTACTTTCTGGAAACAGAAACTTTGAAGGAAGAATCAATCCTGATGTGAAGATGAACTATCTTGCATCACCTCCTCTTGTTGTTGCTTACGCACTTGCTGGAACGATGGACTTCAACTTTGAAACTGAAGCTTTAGGTCAAGATTCAAACGGTAAAGATGTCTTCCTACAGGACATCTGGCCAACACCTGATGAAGTTCAATCAACTATCGATGCCACCATTGATTCTGAAATGTTTAATCGTCAGTACGCAGGTGTATTCGAAGGCGATGCTCGCTGGAAAGCTATCCCTACCCCAACTGGAGATACCTTCAGCTGGGATGCCAAAAGTACCTATGTTAGAAAGCCTCCTTACTTTGAAGGCATGACTATGACTCCGTCAGCGGTTGTTGATTTTCATGGCGCAAGAGTTCTAGCTAAGTTAGGCGATTCTGTTACAACAGATCACATTTCACCTGCAGGATCTATCAAGGCTGATTCACCTGCTGGCAAGTATTTGGCTGAGAACAATGTATCTAGAGTCGATTTCAACTCCTACGGTTCAAGACGCGGCAACCACGAAGTTATGATTCGTGGAACCTTTGCCAACATCAGATTGCGAAACCAGTTACTTCAAGATGTTGAAGGTGGCTATACCAGAGACTTCACCACTGCATCAGGCGATCAAAGTTTCATCTATGACGCCTCGATGAATTATCAGAGCCAAGATATTTCTTTGGTGATACTAGCTGGCAAAGAATATGGCTCTGGTTCATCTCGTGACTGGGCTGCCAAAGGAACTGCATTGCTTGGAGTAAAAGCTGTTATCGCTGAAAGCTTTGAACGTATTCATCGCAGCAACCTAATCGGTATGGGTGTGCTACCACTGCAGTACCTTCCAGGTCAAACTGCTGAGAGTTTAGGCCTTGATGGAACAGAGAGTTTCACCATCACTGGGGTAACTGAGTTAAACAACGGAGTGACTCCTAAAACTCTTTCTGTCGTTGCAGAACCAACAGCTCACAGCGCTGACAACAAGCAAAGTATTTCCTTTCAGGTAGCTCTTCGCATTGATACTCCTGGTGAAGCTGACTACTACCGTCACGGTGGAATCTTGCAGTATGTGCTTAGAAGTTTGGTTGGCTAGAGATGTCTCTACTTGATTCGATTAAGTCGCCTGACGATCTAAAGTCTTTATCTCTTCCGCAGATGAAAGAGCTGGCTCAAGACATTCGTGATTACCTAATTGAAACTATTGCATCAACCGGTGGACACCTTGGTCCAAACCTTGGAGTTGTTGAACTAACACTTGCTATCCATAGAGTGTTTGATTCGCCAAACGATAGCGTCATCTTCGACACAGGTCACCAGTCGTATGTGCACAAGTTAGTTACCGGTAGGTCTGATCTTTCGAACATCAGGACCAAAGACGGTATCGCCGGTTACCCACAGCGTTCTGAGTCTGTGCACGATGTTGTCGAATCCTCACACGCTTCATCATCGCTATCTTGGGCTGATGGAATTTCCAGAGCGTATCGACTCACTGGACAAACTGAGCGAGCTGTTGTTGCTGTAATCGGCGATGGTGCATTGACTGGCGGAATGGCCTGGGAAGCTCTAAACAACATCACTGACGATAATGACCGCAACCTGGTTATCGTGGTCAACGACAATGGACGCTCATATGCTCCAACTATTGGTGGATTAGCCAAGTACCTGAACGACTTTAGGACTGAGTCGTTCTATAAGCGTATGTATAGGGCCTCTAAGCGGTTCTTTTCCATGTTCGGCCCAATAGGCCGTTTGGCTTACTCGACCATCAGAGGAGCAGGTAAGGGCCTTCTAGGTTCATTCACTCCTAAGAGCATGTTCCCTAACCTTGACCTGAAATACATTGGCCCAATCGATGGTCACGACCAAGAGGCAATGGAGCGGGCTCTGCGTCAGGCAAAGCAGTATGGTGCTCCAGTAATCGTGCACGCAATAACCCAAAAGGGTAGAGGTTTCCCGCTAGCTGAAGATGACATTGATGATCAATTCCACGCGGTTGGTCAAATTGACCCTAAGACTGGAAAGTCACTTGAGTCTTCAGCTGGGGCCTCTTGGACTTCTGTTTTCTCTGATGAGATTCTGAGGATCGCTCGTGAGAACGAGAGAGTAGTAGGCATCACTGGAGCGATGCTCATTCCAGTTGGCCTACACAGGTTTGCTGCCGAGTTCCCTGGTCGAGTCTTCGATGTTGGTATCGCGGAGCAGCACGCAGTTGCATCTAGTGCGGGTCTGGCCTTTGGTGGTTTGCATCCAGTTGTTGCCATCTACGCCACTTTCGCTAACCGTGCTTTCGATCAGATTCTTATGGATGTAGCCCTACACAACGCTGGTGTAACTTTCGTATTGGATAGAGCAGGTGTAACAGGTCCCGATGGTGCATCGCATCACGGTATGTGGGATCTTGCTTTGTTGCAGATTGTTCCTGGCATTGAAATAGCAGCCCCTAGAGATGCAAGACGTTTGCGTGAAGAACTAGCTGAGGCAATCGCAGTTGAAGATTCACCAACTGTAATTAGATTCCCTAAGGGTGTAGCTCCAGTTGAAATAAAGGAACTAAGAAGACTCAAAGATGGAGTCGATGTTCTAGTTGAAGCTCCGGCTAAGGATGTTCTGATTGTTGCCGTTGGTGCGATGGCAACCGTTGCTATCAAGGTTGCAGAGTTACTTGCGGCTCACGGTATTGGAGCAACAGTTATTGATCCACGCTGGGTTGTTCCTGTTCGACAGAGCGTCCTTGATCTAGCCAAAGACCACCGACTAGTTGTCACACTCGAAGACGGAGTAAGAGTCGGTGGAATTGGTACTCGTATCCGTCAAGATCTTCGTGCTGCACAAATTGACACAGCGCTAAATGAATTAGGTTTGCCAGATGAATTCCTAGAGCACGCATCTCGTAATGAGATTCTTGATCGTGTTGGTTTGAAGGCTCAAGATATTGCCCAAGAAATTGTTGCTCAGGTATTAGGTTCTAGAGTGCCTCATGCCAAACAGATTGATGAGCCATCAAAGAGTTCAAACAGCACTCTCTGATTCTTCTTCCTTAGGTAGCGCTTCCTCAGCAGTAAGGGAAACCAGCAACCCTTCTGCTACTAGTTCAATCTGCCATTGGCGCACATACTTCTCTCGAAGGCTCTCGCTAACTGAATCAAGGGTGAGCTCTTCAGGTGGTTCAAAGCATATCCCTCTCAAAGCTTCAGGGTTGAGTATGTTTTCTTGAGGTATCTCTTGTTCTGCAGAGACACTGGCAATTAGCTCCTTGGAAGCTAAAAGACGAGCGTGGGCTTTGGGAAACTTTTGCGGCCAGTTTCTATGGTTTGGAATACCTATTGCTTTAGGCCTGACTTCGACTAGGTTTCTTGTGCTGGTGCCTTCTTCGATTGCTTTCCACCAAGCGTCAATAA
Organism: Micrococcales bacterium; assembly: GCA_947489235.1. GTDB lineage: Bacteria > Actinomycetota > Actinomycetes > Actinomycetales > Microbacteriaceae > Rhodoluna. The sequence goes on along the minus strand of CANLDE010000019.1, from coordinate 10,499 downwards.
AGGTTCTGCTTGCTCTGCCGGAAAAACTCTTTAGGCTCGCAAGTTCTGATCGTGAGAGGGGGTGTTCCTTAACCGCAGCAACAATGGATGCATCAGGAATTAGGCGACCAGGTGCTACGTCTTTTTCTATTGCTAGTTCCTCTCTAGCAGTCCAGAGATGTTTGGCAATAGTTAAATCACGCTGATCTTTCACCTCGTGTAATCCGGTCATTGAACGCCAGCGGTCTGTCTTAGCAACTTTTGGTGCTGGATGCAGAAGGTAATCAAACTCTGCTAAAGCAATTGCTTCCTTTTTCTTGATAACAAGGTCTTGCTCAACCTTTTCCCACAAATCAAATAAAACATCGACATCTAGCGCCGCGTAATTAAGCCAGTTAGCAGGTAGCGGCCTCTCGCTCCAGTCAACAGCAGAATGCTCTTTTGCTAGCCGCAACTGCAAGTAATGTTCGGTAAGTGTGCCAAGAGCAACTCGGGGTAGACCTAGCAATCTTGCAGCGAGTTCGGTATCAAGTATCTTTGTCGGCTTGATGTTCATTTCCGTAAGGCATGGTAAATCTTGAGATGCCGCGTGAATGATCCAGACATGAGATCCAACCGCTTGAATGAACTCTTCCCAAAGTGATGATGAAAAAGGTGCCACTGGGTCAATCAGAAAGATCTTCGAATCCTTGATGGCGATTTGCAGTAGATACGCTTTTTGACCATATCTGAAACCGCTAGCTCTTTCAGCGTCCAGGGCTATTGGTAATTTAGTGTCCTTAAGTTCCTGGAGAAACTCCTTTAGCTGTTCTTCTGAATCAACTAACAGGGTTGCAAGTCTTGGCTTGTCGAGAAGTTCACTAATGGGTGCTGATGGATCAGCTTCTTGATTCATTGGTTTACGGTTAGGCGAGTAACGCCTTCTCCATCCATGCCGTAACCTGCCATAGCTGCAATCAGGTCCTGCCATGCAGCTAAATGCGGGCCTAGCTCATCACTTTGAGGAGACCAAGATGCTCGCATCTCAACCTCGCTAGAGTTTGGATCATTGGATAAAGTGCCCATACCGGTTGAAGTCATCTTGGTAACAGTGCCTGCTTCATGGCTGTATTGAGCTCCATGCATGCGCAATGCCTGCATGAGCCTTGCCCACCAGAAGTGAGCGACATCCTCTTCGATCCCTAGGTCATTCTCTAGAGGAGATTTGCCATAGGCGATAACTCGCATGTTTGAACCCCAGGTATCAAACTGTGTTGGGTCATGGAGGAACACGATTCGGCCAACACCGCGGTTCATAGGGGTGTCAGCAGGGTTTGGTGCTTGAGCAGCGAATGCCAGTGCCCATGGGGCTATCTGCGCTGGTGCGGGTATCTGTGAAGTCGTTAGTTCCTCTCGCAATAACGGTTCAGCAAGCGAGAGGGCCGCTGCAGCGAATTGCGCTGGGGCCTCGGAATCTAGTTTGTAAAATGACATCTGTTCTAGGCTATTTGCGAAGGCCTTTACCTTCAACCTGCCACGCCGCAAAGGACCAGCATTGATTGTTTATCTAAAGATACTTGCCGCCGCTATGGGGCTATTGAAGATGACCGGTCCATTCAAGGGCGAATGCAAAGTGATCGCTACAACAGCTGACGGTGATCAGGTGTTTATAGACCTTCCAGTGAATGCAGAGACCAAGAGCAAATCAGTGCTGAGCTTGTTTTGGGACTCTAGGAAATCACACGCGATAGTGCAGGCTGATGGTGTACAAGAAAACAGTTCGATTGTTAGATGTAGGGTTCTGCGCCAACTCACAGACAACATTCCTGAGGTCGGCACCCCAGTTTCACTTTCAGGTTGGTTGGGTTCCACTCCAGAACACTTTGGCTACGCTCATCGCTACCACAATGTGACTCTGCCAAATGGAACCACCGGTTGGCTCTTTCCAAACAGCGGTGACAAATGGGTAATTCACGTGCACGGCAGAAGAGCAATGATGGGGGAGACGCTTAGAAATCTTGAACAGTTTGAGAGCCTTGGCTTTAATCAGTTGACGATTTCTATGTCGACAGATCCGAAGCCTTATGGTCTCGGAGTCAAGGTATCAAGGCTGGGTCAAACGGAATGGACTGAGATTGAAGATGCTGTTCGTTTCGCTAACTCTGCAGGCGCTAAAGACATTTTGATTTTCGGTTGGTCGCAAGGCTCACTTATTTCCAGTCAGTTTCTAATCAATTCCTCCGAGACTGATTTAGTTAGTGGAGCTATTTTTGACTCTCCGCTTCTTGATTACAGATCAACGATGAGGTTCCAAGCCCAGCGCGGTGGTTACGACCCTGTCCTAGGAGATCGGGTAATTGATGTGATTAAGAATTCAAAGGCACTTGGATTATTCGGCTATAAGAATGTTGATGTGGATGAGATCTCTCTAGTAAAAGAAAAGAAGCTTCCTGCTATTCCTGTTCTGGTTCTTTACTCCATGAACGATGGACACGTGGCTATTGCAGATGTGCATAAGTTTGCAGAAGTCAACCCCGGTGTTACTTTGTATGAGATTCCTGAGGCCAGACATTGCCGACTTTATAACGAAGATAAGAATTCCTACCAAGCAGCTATTAGCTCATGGCTTTTGGAGAATCGAATCTAAAGAACCAGTTGTCCTGGTATTGGAGGAGCTGTTTTTCTAGTATCGGTAATGAAGAGCTGAGCTTTGGTATCAAAGAAGAGGCGGCCTCTTGAGCAATTTTCCGGCCACTCACTCCTGTGACTGTTATGTCAATCTCAGATAGAAACCCAGCTTGAGCAAATTCGGATGCAACAGATAATCCTGTTTCCAAAGCGATGCTTTCGAAACCGTTTATCCTGCAGAAGTCTTTACAGAACGAAGAAGCATTACTCGTAATCTTTCCAATAGCCATGGCTTTGCTATTGGGGTAAGAAGTTTCTAGTTTCTGAGTCACGTAAACCTGACGATATGATTCCTTGGTGAGTGCTGGTATGTCTAACTGATCGTCAGACCTTGTCAAAATGAGCATTGGGGCGAAGGATGAACTGTTGAGAACCTCAGAGATGGCTGTTCGACCAGTTGTAACAATGAGGTCCGACTGTGAACGAATGAACTTGAGTATCAAACGATCGAGGGGGCTGGTTGCTAGGTTGCTGTCATCTTCAAATACTTGTGGGTCAATAACGTAGTTGAATCTAAACCCAGGAACCTTTGGGTAGAGCTTCTTCAAAGCTTCTGATGAGATGTCTTCTACGTCATGTCTTGCATCTGGGTTCGGATAAAGCTCTTGAAGAATCAAAGCATTTTCTCTTTTACTTGACGTTTGATTCTAGCTAGCATGCCATGCAACCCTCTGATACGAAGAGGTGAAACCAAATCGGTTATTCCTAGGTCATCCACAAATGACTCATCAAAGGCTAAAACTGTGTTGGCTGGCTCGCCGTCTAAACATTTGTGCAGCAGACTTGCGAAACCCTTTGTTGTCGGCGCTTCATCAGGCGCAGTTAGGAACACGTTTACTTGGCCGTCTACATCCAATTCAACAAAGAGGTAAACAGGTGACTGACATTCTTCAACTCGTTCGAGTAGTTCAGGGTGATCTGCATATCTAGCAGGTAGTTGTGGCAGAGCTTCCGAGTACTCAAGTAACAACTCAAGACGTAAGTTAGCTGGAACCTCTTGAAAGGTCTCGATAATCTCTCGAGATCCGAGTGTTGATGACATGCTTAGAAACTTACAGGAACTGGACCCGGTTCTTCGCCTTTAGCAATCGGTACACGCACACTGGAGCCCCACTCAGTCCATGAGCCGTCGTAGTTTCGTACCTTAGGAATACCCAAGAGGTAACTAAGCACGAACCAGGTGTGAGACGAACGTTCACCAATGCGGCAGTATGCGATCACATCGCTAGCGTCTGAGATTCCTGCGTCAACACGGTAAATCTGGTTTAGTTCTTCTGCCGTCTTGAAAGTTTGATCTTCGTTAACTGCCTTGCCCCAAGGCACTGACCTAGCTGAAGGGATGTGGCCTCCGCGTGAAGCTCCTTCATTTGGATAGTCAGGCATGTGCAGCTTCTCACCGGTGTATTCAGGAAGACTACGAACATCGATCATCGGCTTACCGAAGTGAGCTATAACATCATCCTTGAAAGCTCTGATGCTTGAATCATCTCGCTGTATAACTGGATAGTTGGTAGTTGTTCTTTGTGGGGCTTCCTTAGTTAGTTCTCGACTTTCCGCAACCCACTTAGCACGGCCGCCATTCATGATTCTGATGTCCTCATGTCCAAACAGTTTGAAAACCCACATTGCGTAGGTGGCCCACCAGTTGCTCTTGTCACCGTATAGGACGATGGTGTCATCGCGTGAGATGCCTTTAGACGAAAGAAGAGCAGCCATGGCTTTACCATCGATGTAGTCTCTGTTGTCTGGGTGATTTAGCTCTGTGTGCCAATCGATTTTTACTGCACCGCTAATGTGACCGGTTGAATAAAGAAGAATGTCTTCATCGCATTCGACTATTACCAGACCCGGTTGACCAAGATTGTCTTGAACCCATTGAGTTGAGACTAGAGCCTCCGGATGAGCGTAACTGGCAAACTCTGGATTGGACTCGATTGGGTAGGGCATAGGTAATCTCCTGGTTTAGGCTTTATTTGCGTTTTGGCTATTCTCGCAGAACCGACGACATAAAGAAACGGCAATATTTAGAATGCTCACCCATTTATCAGATTTGGACTCAACAGTCACAGTGAGCGAACTTTTGGCTGAACTAGTGCCTCCTGCCGAATTCTCTAAGGTTTCATTTGATTCATATATTCCAGACCCAAACTTTGTAAGTCAGGGGCAGGCCAGAGAAATGGCAGCAGCTTTCACCAAGAACATCGGTAAGAAAGCCGGGTCTAATTTAGGCATCTATCTAGATGGTGGCTTTGGTGTTGGCAAGACGCATCTATTGGCTTCGATCTATTTCGCAAGTGGAAAGAAAACCGCTTTTGGTTCCTTTTTGGCCTATACGAGCATTGTGGGATACCTAGGCTTTGCAGAAGCGGTGAAGCAATTCAGCAAGTACGAACTACTTTGTATTGACGAGTTCGAATTAGATGATCCTGGTGACACAATGATCATGTCCAGATTCCTGAAAGAGCTAGCGGCGAAGGGAGTTCGTTTCGCAGCAACATCAAACACTCCACCTGCAGCCCTTGGTGAAGGCCGATTTGCTGCCGATAGTTTCCAACGAGAAATCCAATCTGTTGCTGACAAATTTCAAATGGTAAGAATTGATGGCGATGATTACCGCCATAGAGACTCGACTTTTCAATTTTCGGCCCTCTCAGAAGCAGAAGCAATTGAATTCGGGCAAGGAGAACAAACCTCTCTGATAGTTGACTTTGATGAACTGCTGACGTTTCTAGGATCGATTCACCAATCTAGATATGCCAAAGTTGCTGAGCAATTCCATGCAGTTTTGATCCGTAATGTGCGACAGATAAACGACCAGTTCGAAGGTATTCGTTTAGTTAGCTTTATTGACCGTTGCTACGAGGCAGGTGTGGCTTTGTCCTTCACAGGCGACTCTTTGGATTCATTATTCAGGGGAGATCATGTTCAAGGTGCCTACCGGAAGAAGTATCTAAGGGCACTTTCCAGACTTGCCGCCATGTGTTCGAGATAGAAGCGTCCTCAAAGTTAAACATCCCTGAAACATTTGAAAGTGTTTCACGAAACATTCAACAAGCATCCTTGACCTAATCCCAGTTCGGGTTTCTATTCTTGGAGGCAAATTATGGATCAAGGTAACACGGCATTTGTACTGTTCTCGGCGGCATTAGTTCTTCTAATGACACCTGGTTTGGCATTCTTCTATGGAGGTATGGTCAAGGCCAAGAGCGTAGTTAGCATGATGATGCTCTCATGGGGCTCACTTGGGCTGGTAGGAGTGCTCTGGGTAATCTACGGATACGCGGTTAGCTTCGCTAGTTCAGACAGTCCAACCTTTATTGGAATTCCTGGCTGGTTCGGAATTGACACAGCATCAATCGGGCTAAATGCGGAAACTGCAGCAGCTCTCGAAGAAACTGCTTCTTCATACCCAACAATGGCATTCGTAGCCTTCCAAGCAACCTTCGCAATCATCACCGTTGCACTAATCTCTGGTGCTATCGCTGACCGTGCGAAATTCGGAGCTTGGATGATCTTTGCCGGTATCTGGGCAACAATTGTTTATTTCCCAGTTGCTAACTGGGTGTTCAACTATGGTGCAGCTGAAGATAACAGCGACGGTGGATGGCTTGTTCAACTTGGAGTTATTGACTTTGCCGGTGGAACAGCTGTGCATATTAACGCGGGTGCTGCAGGACTTGCTCTTGCATTGGTACTTGGTAAGAGATTTGGTTTTAGTAAGGGAATAACTCAGCCTCACAACGTACCGCTAACACTTCTCGGAGTTGCTCTTCTTTGGTTTGGTTGGTTTGGTTTTAACGCAGGTAGCGAACTTGGTGCTGATGGTGTTGCTTCAATTGCTTTCATCAACACATTGGCAGCACCATCAGCTGCGATGTTGGGCTGGGTACTTGTTGAAAAGATCCGTCACGGTAAAGCAACATCAATCGGAGCTGGTTCTGGAGCTGTAGCAGGACTAGTAGCAATTACACCTGCTTGTGCGTCTCTAGATCCAATTTGGGGAATGGTTCTAGGAGTAATAGCTGGAGCTCTTTGTGCACTTGCCATTGACCTCAAGTTCGCATTAGGGTTTGACGACTCCCTAGACGTGGTAGGTATTCACCTTGTCGGTGGAATTGTTGGAACACTATTCATCGGTGCTTTTGGTCGCGACGTTGGATTTGCATTCGGCAACGACTTCTCACAACTAGCGAAACAGGCCGTTGGAGCAGGTGCGGTGCTCGTATACTCCTTCGTTATTGCCTTTGCAATCGGCTGGATTATTGAAAAGACCATCGGCTTCAGAGTCAAGGCAGAGGATGAAATCGCTGGTATCGACACGGTCGTGCACGGCGAGGAAGCCTATGCTTTTGGAGCTGACAAGGGCTAAATTCTTGGAAGTTGACCCTGGTGTTTTTCAACACCAGGGTCTTCTTTTTGACTAAATTTGCCTAAATCGGTTAGGGTTTAGTTGTCTTCCTAGAAGATATGCGGATGTGGCTCAGTTGGTAGAGCACAACCTTGCCAAGGTTGGGGTCGCGAGTTCGAATCTCGTCATCCGCTCGAAGCGATCTAAACCAAGACTCGCGAAGCATGGTGGAGTGGCTGAGCGGCCCAAAGCAACAGCCTGCAAAGCTGTCAACCCACGGGTTCAAATCCCGTCTCCACCTCCAAGAAACACCTATGGACGATTGGCGCAGTGGTAGCGCACTTCCTTGACATGGAAGGGGTCACTGGTTCGAACCCAGTATCGTCCACCAAGTAATCATGCTAGATTTTTTTCTTATGAAGGCAAGCAGAGCAATGCTTAGGGGAGCCCAGGCACTACTTTTTGTAGTTGCATCCAGCGTCGTTTCTGTGGCACCAGGTTCTGCTGCCGCCGAAAGTGTTCTGGTTCAAAGATCTTTCAGTGCAGGAGTCAGTTCAACCTGTGCGCTTAGAGCCGGCAATTCTATCTATTGCGTCGGTGACAACACCTATAAGCAACTCGGTGACGGTTCAATTTCGAGTACCAGTGAGCCAAAGAAAGTTGCACTACTAGAGTCCGCTCTTAGCGTTACTGTTGGTAAATCATTTGGCTGCGCCATTGGTACTAACAAACTTGGTTATTGCTGGGGGACTAACTCAACCGGCCAACTAGGTCAGGGACCGCGTGGACTATTTTTTGGTGGACCCTACGCGTCACAAATTAGTACCACAGAAGAGCTCGTTGACATTCAGGCTGGGGATGATTTTGCTTGTGCATTAACCAAGGATTCAAAAGTTCTTTGCTGGGGTGGTGTTGCACAACTAACTGGATTGGAACAAGCTGAGGCCTATCCGACAGACATGAAATTAACTGGCGTTAGAGCAATTGCATTAGGCCCCACCAATCTTTGCTACATCAAGAATTCGGTTTACTGCATTGGTGCTGCACCGTATTCGTCTACCTCACTAATTATTCCTGAAACAGTTGGCGCAACTGATCTTGCTGTAGGTAAAGATTTTGGGTGTGCGATTGTTGGTTCAGTTGTCAAGTGCTGGGGTGACAATAGCAAAGGACAACTTGGCCAAGGTAACACCTCGTCTATTTCAAATGCAGTAGTCATAAATGGCTTGAAAGACATAAAGTCGATTACTGCTGGCTATCACTTTGCCTGTGCTCTGTCTGTCTCTGGCTCATCCTTCTGTTGGGGAGACAACTCCAGTAACCAGGTTTCATCTGGTGGCTCGATTCAGAATTTGAGAGTTCCAACTGCTATTCCAAATGCGGTCGGCATAGATGCTGGTTCAAATTTTTTGTGCGCCATGTTATCTGATGGCTCAATCAAATGCCAAGGCGACAATTCGAAGGGACAAAGCGGAACAGTCACTTCCTCGGCTCAGCCGATCGGACCACACTATCAAAGTGGCTTCACGCGGGTTGCCACTGGCGGAGCAACAACTTGCGTAATCAATAGGTCAGCTCCTGAACTATTCGCAGGCAACTTGCGTTGTTGGGGAGAGCTGATTCCTATAGGAGTTGAAGACACGCTGTTCACAGATGTAGCTGTTGGAAATGTCAGTGCGTGCGCAGTTAACGTCGATGGAGCTGTTAGTTGTTGGGGATCTAATAGCGCGGGTCAACTCGGAGATGGTTCAAATCGATCTGCTACCACACCTACAGTTGTCAGCGGCTTAGGACTTTATAAAGCGAAGAACATAGCAGCGGGCTATAGGCATTTCTGCGCGAGCACCACAGATGGGTTAGTTTTTTGTTGGGGCGATGATTCACGTCAACAGCTTGGTTATGTGGCTGATAGCAGCAATGGCGATAGCAAAGTTGCAATTGCAGTTGCTGGCATCGGCAATGCAGTAAATGTTTCGGCCGGCCTCTATCACAGTTGTGCATTGCTAACTGACGGCTCTGTCCAATGTTGGGGAGATAACTCGAAAAAGCAAATTTTGAATAACTCGACTACACGCGTTGGGGTATCCCAAGTGACACAAACAGGGGTGGTTACTAAGGTTGCAAGTGGAGGTTATGTGAACTGCTTCCTGCTAGCAGATGCAAGCGTGAACTGCGTCGGTGATAACACTGAACTTCAAGCACCTGGATCGTTGGCAGGAACTTTCACAGATATGGCTGTTGGCCTAAACAGTGTGTGTCTCACTAAAGCTTCGGGAAACAGAGTCGCGTGTTTTGGTTCTAACTCCAACGCGAAACTTGGTCGAACCGGTCTCAAATCTGCTACTCCAAGCGACGTAGGTACTCTCTCAGCAGAAACGATATATCAAGGCTTCAGGGTTATCGCCGTTGGAGATGAGCACGCCTGCACAATTGGAGAAAACACTTTCCTTTACTGTTGGGGCTTGAACACTTCAGGACAATTAGCCGCAAGCTTCGGCTTCCCTTCAGCGTTTGCAAAGGTACTTCCCACAGTTGCAGGCAAGGCAAACGTTGGCGAGACTCTCTCCACCACAGTTCCCGCTATCGAACCATATGCTCAAGCTAGCTACTCCTGGTTCAAATCTAGCGACGCTAAATCCTTAGGGCTAGTTATTAGTGGTGCAACTGGAGCTAAACATGTCCTTGCTGCTTCTGATCTAAATCGGTTCCTCAGCTCTGGTGTAAAGCTCAGTAAATGGGGAGCAACTTCTGCAGTGTTTAGGTCAGAATATGTTGGGCCAATTGCGAAGGCAACTCGCATACTTGTTTCGTCGGTACCGACAGTGACGGGTGAGGCAAAAGTTGGTCGTTTGCTAATTGCAAGAAGTGGGTCATGGGAAGCTGGCACCACATTGACATATCAGTGGTATCGAGGAACAACGAAGGTAAGTGGTGCTACCAAGGCCGTATACAAATTAAGTTCTACGGATCTCGGGCAACAAATATCTTTGTGGGTAACAGGTTCTAAGCCAGGGCTTCCAAAAGTTACAAAGAAATCCTTGAAAACAAAAAAGATAGTTCGTTAGCCAGCCAAGTTGGTTCCAACTAGGTGACCAATCACATAAGTCACTCCCATGGTCAGAAGGCTTACAACGAGGTTACGAAGAATGCCTCTACCTGATTTAGCGCCACCAATTCTTGCACCGACAAAACCAGTTAGCACCAACGCTAGGACTACAGAAGCGACTGTGGCTTGGATTCTGAATTCGATCCAAGGACCTGCGATAGCAAGTAATGGCAGCATGCCACCCAAGGCGAAAGCAACAAAAGACGAAAGGGCCGCTTGCAAAGGGTTCACATGATGATCTGAATCAATTCCTAGCTCTGCTTCAGCGTGAGCCTTAAGGGCATCCTTGGCCGTCAATTCTTCAGCGACTTGAATCGCTAGCGTTGGTGAAATTCCCTTTTGCTCATAGAACCATGCAAGTTCACGCAACTCACCTTCAGGGTTGTCAGCTAGTTCCTT
>CANLDE010000018.1 GCA_947489235.1 Micrococcales bacterium | reverse complement strand
TACGTTCTTTGAAAGGATTCATCTCTTCTGATGGATCTGCGCCAAGTTCAACTAGCTTTTTTGACAGTTGACGATATTTATCAAAGCTTTTGGCAGTTGCCTCGCTAAGTTCCGCTTTGTATGCAGTGTTAGGTGAGTATTTCAAAGCAGCGGTAAGAATTTCAAAGTTTGCCAGTTGTAGATATGCCAACTGACCTAGGAAAGCCTTTGGCTCAGGGGTATAAGGCTTGAGATTTATAGCCTTGGTATTCCTAGCAATCTTCTCCTCGCTACGAGGAGCTACTGTAAGTTGCTTAGCAACCTTACGAAGACGTTTCAACCATTCGAACACCGAACCATCTTAACCTGCCAAATAGATGGTTAGACTTGCCTAGATAAGACAGGCGGCCAAAACTATTGGATTTTAGCGACTTAGGCATCGATTCGGATATCGTTGCTGCCCTAGCCTCAAAGGGCATAACTTCACCATTTCCTATCCAGGAGCAGGCAATTCCCCTTGCCCTGACTGGTCAAGACCTCATAGGTCAGGCAAAGACTGGTACCGGTAAGACCCTAGGTTTTGGGTTACCAATCATTCAAAGACTAGGAACTGACCCAGCTCACGGTGCTAAGGCATTGGTTGTTGTCCCAACTCGAGAATTGGCAATTCAAGTAGCAGAAGACCTCACTTTGGCTTCTTCTAACAGAAATGTTCAGGTTGTAGCCATTTACGGTGGTAAATCTTACGAAGGTCAGGTGGCTCAAATTGATGCAGGAGCCCAACTTATCGTTGGAACTCCTGGCCGATTGATCGACCTAAGCAATCAGAGAAAACTAGACCTATCGAAGATAGAGTGCATGGTTCTGGATGAAGCAGACGAGATGCTAGACCTAGGTTTCTTGCCTGATGTTGAAAAACTTTTTGCTTTCACTCCTGCAGGACGCCAAACAATGTTGTTCTCAGCAACAATGCCAGGACAAATTGTTTCGCTAGCTCGTAAATATCAGAACAAGCCAGTACACATCAGAGTCAATGATCCTGATGAAGGTCACACCAAAGCAGATATCAAGCAATTCTTCTACCGCGCTCACGCCATGGATAAAGATGAAGTTGTTGCAAGAATCTTGCAAGCTGAAGGTCGCGGCAAAACCGTAATCTTCACTAAGACAAAAAGACAAGCTGCCAAAGTTTCAGATGAATTATCTGACCGTGGTTTCAATGCAACTGCTCTGCACGGAGATATGTCTCAAGAGGCTAGAGAAAAGTCAATGGATTCATTCCGCAGTGGCAAGCGAGATATTCTTGTCGCTACCGAAGTAGCAGCCCGAGGTATTGACGTTGATGATGTGACTCACGTAATCAACTACACAGTGCCAGAAGATGAGAAGGCTTACCTACACAGAACAGGAAGAACCGGTCGTGCCGGTAGAACTGGTATCGCCGTTACTTTTGTGGACTGGGAAGATCTAGTTCGCTGGTCACACATCGATAAAGCTCTGGAACTAAACACTCCTGACCCAGTTGAGACCTATTCTTCTTCGCCGCACCTCTTCACAGATTTAGATATTCCAGCTGGAACTAAAGGCCGCATCGCAGCATCAAAGCGACCATCAGACTGGAAACCAGGCGATCACGAAAAGCCAAGAGGTGCAAGGCCTGGAAACGGTGGAAAGCCTCAGCGCAAGCCTCAAGGTGGATCTTCGAAACCTCAAACACCTAGGGCTGAAGCTCCTAAGACACCAAGTAATCGTCCACCTAGAAACAGAACCCGCACCCGCAAATCAGGTGAGTATCTTTAGAACTCGTGATTGAGTGTTGGCTTAGTGCCAGTTCCTAGTTCAAGGATTCTCTTCAGCATTTCAACCGAAGTGCTGTGCAGACCAAGTGGGTTGTCTTCCTTGACAGAGAGACCGTGATAATCGCTAGAACCTGTTGTGATCAAGCCATGTTCAGCAGCAAATGCCTCTAGCAGATCCCTTGCCTCAGGCTCTACTTCTTTGTGCTTAGTTTCAAAACCAAGTAACCCGGCAGCCACCAGTTGCTCGAAGTGTTTCCTAGGTAATGAAACCGGTTGTGAATCTTCTTTACCTGATCTAGCTAGAGGATGAGCAATCACTGGTACTCCCCCGGCTTCACGAACAACTCTTATTACATCGATCACGTCAGGCGCTTCGTTTCTCACATAAAAAGGACTCCCCTTTTTGATTGGTGAATCTGGAGCACCAAAAACATCTCCAACAGAGTTGAATTCCTCGAGATGTACCAAAGCTGTAGCCAAGTCAGGCCTACCTAGAGTAGATCCATCTTGGGCCAGTTCTAAAACAAGCTCATATGTGAGCAAAGGATATTTAGTCTGCAGGTTTTCAACAAATTTCTTTGCTCTAACTTCTCTGCTCTTTTGATTTGCTTCTAGAAGTCTTACCAATCCTTCGTGATTCGGGTCAGGCAAATACGCAAGCAAGTGGATGCCAAAAGGCATTATGTTGCCTTGGCTATCTGGGATTCTTCCCTCAGTAGTAATTTCGATGCCAGGAATGAAAGATAGACCTAATTCATTAGCTAGTTCGGCAGCTTTAGCCCAGCCATCAGTGCGGTCATGGTCGGTTAAAGCGAACACATCGACATTTGCGGCTTTAATCTTTGGGATCAGCTCTTCAACGGTGTCTGCACCATCAGAGTTCTTGGAGTGAATATGGAGATCTATTTTCATAACGATTCCTTTCCTACTCTTTCAAGATACAGGGAACCACCGACACATAAGCGGGAAAACTGGCAGAATACTTTTTATGAGCAAAGACGCAACTGCAAAACTAACCGCCCGAGGTGCTTCCCGTTCGCACCGCCCGACTGGCAATAAATTTGTCAAATACATTGGAAGTAACTGGGCACCAGATACTTCTAAACTTCCAACCCAAGATAAGGTAGCTCCTTTTGCCAAGAAGCGCAGAGAAGTTGTAGCTAAGGCCTTCCAAGGCAAAGTTCTTGTAATTCCAGCAGGTGGCGAAATTGCGCGTTCAAACGATACTTATTACCGCTATCGTCCGCACTCTGCATTTGCACACCTATCTGGCTGGGGTTCTGCAACTGTCCCAGATTCAGTTTTGGTAATTGATGCTAGAGGAAAGAGTGCTAAGTCTGTTCTTTACTTCAGAGAAACTGCTGGCAAGAACACTGATGAATTCTTTGCAAATAATCAGATTGGTGAATTCTGGGTTGGATCTCGCCCAGGACTGAAGCATGTGGCAGCTCTTCTTGGCCTAGCGACCAAGTCTTTGGCAAAGTTTGATGTTGATCTAAAGGCAATCGACAGCAAACTAGTTCTCACCATGGAAAAGAGCACGGCTTTGGTGGAGTTCGTTAGCGAACTTCGACTAATCAAAGATTCCTATGAAATCAAAGAGATGCAGAAATCAATTGATGCCTCTGTTCTAGGTTTCGAAGCTGTTGTGAAGAAACTGAAGGCTGCAACAAAGCACCCGCGTGGTGAACGAATTGTTGAAGGAGCATTCTTTGCTCAAGCCAGAGCCGAAGGTAATGACCTAGGTTATGAAACTATTGCAGCAGCTGGTAATCATGCCTGCACATTGCACTGGATTATCAATAATGGCCCAGTCAAGCCTGGTGAACTTCTTCTTTTGGATGCAGGAGTTGAAGTTGACAGTCTCTACACAGCTGACATCACAAGAACACTTCCAATCAATGGAAAGTTCAGCAAAGTGCAAAGAGAAATCTACAAAGCAGTTCTTGAAGCAGCAGATGCAGTCTTCGCTATGGCAAAACCTGGCGTTACCTATTCTGAGATGCACAAAACTGCTATGCGAGTAATTGCTCAAAAGACAGCTGAATGGGGTTTCTATAAAGGTGGTTATGAAGAATCACTAAAGCCTGAGAACCAGTGGCACCGTCGTTATATGATTCACGGCACCGGTCACCACCTAGGACTAGATGTTCATGACTGCGCTCAGGCAAGACGTGAGATGTATCACGACAAAGCTCTTGAAGAAGGCATGATCTTCACCATTGAACCTGGTCTTTATTTCCACAAAGATGACCTAACAGTTCCTAAGGAATTTAGAGGCATTGGTGTTCGTATTGAGGACGACGTGCTGGTTACTAAAACTGGAGTAAAGAACATGAGTGCAACTTTGCCTAGAAAGCCTAAAGAGATTGAGGCTTGGATGAAGAAGTTACAGGCCTAAGCCTTCAACTCTCCGCCTTTTTCGTAAGCCGAAGTTGCTTCATTTAGTAATTCGCTTGGCACAAGCACTTCATACTTCTTAGCTATGACCTGCGATGAACTAGCGAAGCCTCTTTTGGTTTTTGAAAGACTATATCGAAGAACTTGAAACAGCATTCCAAAGCCTGCTCCTACCAAAATGGCCGAGCCGAGACTAAATAGTGGAACGGTTGTGCCAGGGGTGCTCTCACTTGGTGCTGTTCCGAAAATGATGAAGATTATCAAACCTAGCCAAGAACCTGTGATAGCTCCATTCAAAGCGATACGACCATAGCTGATTCTTGCTCTGACTCTTTCAACTGTTGACAGATTTGTGCCTACAATGGCGATCGATGTTGCAGGGAAATCCCCCAATATGATGCGTTCAACATATGCAACTGCATCTAAATAGTTGTTGAAGTCCGCTACCGCTGAGCCATTTGGTAGTGATCCTGCTAAGTCCCTTAGGTTTCTCTTTGCCATCTAACTAGTCTGCCAGACTCAATGCCCTTGGTCTAAGGTTAACTGGTGAGTGCCTCTAGAGTTTTTATCGCCCGATTAGTGGGCTGTGGCGTCTTTGACCCTGCCGGTGACCGTGTAGGTAAAGTCATTGACGTTCTAGTGGCATACCGTAAAACAGGGGCTCCTAGGGCTACTGGAATGATGATTGAGATTGCAGGCCGAAGAAGAGTATTCGTTCCTATTGCCAGAATTACCTCCATCGTGCCAGGGCAAGTAATTACAAATGGACTAGTCGATCTAAGAAGGTTTACCCAGAGAGGCCAAGAGGTTCGCGTTATCGCAGAAATGCTTGGCCGAAAAGTCACCCTTTCTGACGGTTCAGGTCAAGGCACCATCGAAGATTTAGCTATCGAAGAGAACGATAGAAAAGACTGGCTGGTAAGCGATCTATTCATTAGACGTCCAAAAACTTCTAACACTCCTTTTGGTCGCGGAGCAACTGAGTTTGTGAAGTGGAACCAAGTTACAGAAGATGGTAGAACTGAGGAGTCTCAGAGTGCCGAGCAGCTCATTGCTACCTATTCAGATATGAACCCAGCAGACCTTGCCTCTGCTCTACTTGATCTTCCTGAAGAGCGCATGATTGAGGTAGCTGAAGAGCTAGATGATGAGCGTCTAGCCGATGTTTTGGAAGAACTTCCTGAAGAAGAACAGATTGAGATTGTTCAAGATCTTGATGATGAACGTGCTGCTGAAGTGCTAGACCTAATGCAACCAGATGATGCTGCTGACTTGATGCAGAACCTACCTGGTGATAGAGCAGAAGCAATTCTTGATCTCATGGATGAAGAAGAAGCTGATGATATTCGTCGTCTTATGTCTTTCGGCGAATTTACCGCTGGTGGTCTGATGACTACTGAACCAGTGATTTGTTCTTCTGAATCAACAGTTGCAGAAGCTATGGCGTTGATCAGAAAGAAAGACATTGCACCTGCACTCGCTGCATCCGTTTTTGTAACGCTGCCACCATTTGAAACTGTTACTGGACGTTACCTCGGTATGGTTCACTTCCAGAGACTTCTGCGCTACCCACCACATGTTCGCCTAGGCACAATCCTTGATACCGATGTTGAACCAGTTCTTGCTGATACTCACATCTCAAAGATTCACCGCACCATGGCTAACTACAACCTTGTTTCTATGCCTGTAGTTGACAGCGAAGACAGGCTTATTGGAGTTGTCACAGTAGATGACGTTCTAGATCACCTACTTCCTGATGACTGGAGAAGCGATGATGGTGGTGAGACTAATGGCTAATTCACGTAACCGTCTTGATACTCCGCTATCTGCTAAGCGCAAGCCGCTAGTTCCACGAATTAATCGTGAGCAGTTTGGTAGAGCTTCAGAAACATTCGCTAGAGCACTGGGTACCGGTGGCTTCCTTATTGGGCTAACTATTTTCTGTATCATCTGGATTCTCTGGAACTCGCTAGCTCCTCAGACAGTGGCCTTTGACCCTAGAATCACTAACTTCACTTTGCTTACCCTGTTGCTCTCCCTGCAGGCCTCATATGCTGCTCCACTTATTCTTCTGGCTCAGAACCGCCAAGATGACAGAGACCGTGTGAAGACTGAACAGGATCGTCAGTTGGCAGAACGTAACTTGGCTGACACTGAGTATCTGGCTCGTGAAGTAGTAGCTCTTCGTTTGGCCATGGATGAGGTTGCCACCAAAGAATTCGTTAGAGATGAACTTCGTGATGCCCTTGAAGAGATCCTTGCTGAAATAAAGAAGAATTCGAACGACTCAAAGTAATGAGCACACTGCAGGATAAAGTACTAGCCGCTCTAAGTTTGGTTATTGACCCAGAACTTAGAAAACCCATTACCGAATTAGATATGGTCGGCGATATTGCAGGAACTGATTCTCAATTCAGCGTTGAAATCAAACTGACTGTCAGCCACTGCCCGCAGGCTACCCAAATCGAAGAGCGTGTGATTCAGGTTCTAGTTGATAGCTTCCCTAATGCCCAGGTATCAGTTGTGATGAAGGTCATGACCAAAGAAGAACTTGATGCGCTAAAGGTGAAACTTCGTGGCGGAGCAGCACCTAAGTCAAATCCTTTTGGAGTTGGCAGTGCCACCAAGGTATTCCTAATTGGTTCAGGTAAGGGTGGAGTTGGCAAGAGCTCGCTTACCGTCAATCTTGCAGTTGAGTTAGCAAACCAAGGATTTGATGTTGGTGTTTTGGATGCAGACATCTTTGGTTTCAGCATTCCAGCCCAACTTGGTACTAAAGATCGACCAACTCGTTTAGATGACATGATCTTGCCTCCTATTGCTCACGGAGTGAAGGTAATTTCTATCGGCATGTTCTTACCTAGCAATGAACCTGTTGCTTGGCGAGGACCTATGTTGCACAAAGCAGTTGAGCAGTTCTTAACTGAAGTGCACTGGGGTTCCTTGGATTACTTACTAATAGACATGCCACCTGGCACAGGAGATGTTGCTATCTCGGTAGGTCAGTTACTACCTGATGCCAGAAGCATTGTTGTCACTACCCCGCAACAAGCATCTTCATATGTGGCTCAACGAAGTGGCTCATCTAGTCACAAGATGGGGCAAGAAATATTTGGTGTGATTGAGAACATGAGTGGACTCAAGATGCCTGATGGCTCCACTCTTGAACTCTTTGGTTCTGGTGGTGGCCAAGTAGTTGCTGATGAATTATCAGAGTACTCAGATACAGCAGTCCCACTAATCGGTAAGGTGCCAATCAGTGTGGAACTTAGAACTGGGTCAGATTCGGGTAACCCAGTGGTTCTTAGCCACAAAGAAGACCCTTCTGCTATTGAAATAGCCAAGATTGCAGGGCTAATGATTGCTGCCAAGCTTCCAACTGCTAATCGCACTTTGAAAGTGGACATCGCCTAAACTTTCGGTTATGACTGAAACTTTCATCGAAAATCTAATCTCTCACCTAGGTGCCACCGCAACAACTGTTGGCGTTATCAACCCAAACACTGGCAAAGTGTTCTATGAACTACCTCAACACAATGCTGAACAGGTTGCCTCTGCAGTTAGTGCAGCGCGAGTGGCCCAAAGAGCTTGGGGAAAGACTGACCCTAAGGTTAGAGCAAAGTTTCTATACAGACTTCATGATCTAATCCTCAACGACCAGCAAGAACTACTGGATATCGTTCAACTAGAAACTGGCAAGGTGAGAGCTCATGCTTTCGAAGAAATAGCTGGCGGCCTTGGAGCAACCAGATACTACGCAAAGATTGGCCCTAAAGCACTCAAATCAAAGAGCACCCATGCAGGTGTTCCAATCATCACTAAGACTTGGGTGAACCATGTTCCAGTTGGTGTTGTGGGAGTTATCACTCCTTGGAACTATCCGCTAGCCTTATGCATGCTCGATGTTCTTCCTGCTCTTATGGCTGGAAATGCAGTAGTTCAAAAATCAGATAACCAAACAACCTTGACTGCCCTAAAGGCAAGAGCGATGGCTATCAAAGCAGGATTAGATCCAGCACTGTGGACAATAGTTGCAGGCGATGGAGCAATTGTAGGTAATGCTCTTACAGATAACACTGACTACATCGCTTTCACCGGTAGCGCTGCAACAGGAAGATTAGTTGCTGCTAGGGCTGCAGCAAGACTAATTCCTTGCAGTCTTGAACTGGGTGGTAAGAACCCACTTATTGTTTTGCCTTCAGCAGATCTAGCTAAGGCAGCTGAAACATTGATTGGTGGTGCCTTCGGTAGTGCAGGTCAACTCTGTGTCTCTATCGAACGAGCATATGTGCCAAATGATCTAAAGGCTCAGTTCCAAGAGATCCTGGCCAAGAAGGTTAATGAACTAAAGCTTGGTAGTAGCAAAGACTTCAGCCTGGATATTGGAACCCTAACTGGTGCAAACCAGTTAGCTAGAGTTTCTGGATTTGTTGATGATGCTGTAGTCAAAGGTGCCAAGGTTTTAGCCGGAGCTAAAGCGCTACCGGAACTTGGTCCTTACTACTACGCGCCAACCATCGTGACCGATGTTGATCCTTCAATGAACATGTTTGCCAATGAGGTATTCGGTCCAGTTGTAGCCATCTATGGCTATGACACCATTGATGAGGCTGTTGCTCTAGCCAACGACACCACAGAAGGCTTGAATGCTTCGGTAGTTGGTAACACTCGTGAGGCGAGGAAAGTAGCCGAACGAATCATGGCAGGAACTGTAAACATCAATGAAGGCTTCCGAGCAACGTTCGCTTCTCTTGATACCCCGATGGGCGGTATGAAGAATTCAGGCAATGGAAGAAGAAATGGTGTTGATGGTCTTTTGAAATACACCGAGTCTCAAGCAATAGGTGTTCACAACGGTTTACTTAACTTCCCTAGCCGTGGTCACCAATACAACAAGATGGCGCCACTACTGAACTTGCTATCAAGAATTATGAGAAGACTCTAGGTAGCTTCGCTATCGAAAGGTGCAGCTTCACCCAGGTTTAGTTTCTGCTGGGTTCTAGTTTTAACTTGATTCAAATCTGCATGCTTCACAACAGGTGAGTCATCAAGTAGAGCTTCTCTGATGATTCTTCTTGGGTCATACTGTCTTGGATCTAGTTTCTTCCAGTCCAAATCTTCAAAACCTTCACCAAGCTCATCTTTCATTTGAGCTTGGGCAGTGTTAGCCATGGTGCGCATTTTCTTGATGAATTGGGCAAAAGACCGAGCATAGCCAGGAAGGCGCTCCGGCCCCAAAATGAATAGGGCTAGCACCAGCAAGATCATTATCTTTTCGCTACTTAGTCCAAACACTCTTTTAGGTTACCTGCTTGCCTACCATCTAGATAGCCAAACCATAGATATGCTCGTTGTAGACCATGGTTGACAAGATATCTAGCTGGAAATACACCGAGGACTTCCATCAGGAACCCGAGGTAATTGCTCGCGCTCGGGCCAGGGCAGATGAAATGGGGATTGAATCCATTACCCCATCAGTAGGTGCAACACTGGCTGTTCTTGTAGCCAGCATGAATGCCAAAGCAATTGTTGAAGTTGGCACAGGAGCTGGAGTATCAGGCCTTTGGCTACAATCAGGTAATTCAACTTCAGTGCTAGCCAGCATCGATACAGAAATACAGCACCAAGATTTAGCCAAACTAGCCTTTGAGCAAGCTGGAATAGTAAGCACCAGACTTCGCATGATTAATGGCCGCTCCAGCGAAGTCCTAGTTAACCTTGCTGATGAAGCTTATGATCTGGTCTTACTTGATGGCGACATTGATTCTCTGCTCACCCAAGTCAAAGAGAGCTTACGTCTTTTGCGCACTGGTGGTGTGCTAGCCATCCCTCATGCACTCTGGCGAGATAGAGTGCCAGATCTAGTTCTTCGCGATGAGATAACCGAAGAATATAGAGCTGTTTTGGAATTCATAAACGACAGCGGTCTATTCATACCAGCACTTAGCACCATTGGTGATGGTCTTCTAATCGCAAGTAAGAAATAAAGTTAAAGAAAAAACCACCTGATCACCCAGGTGGTTGAATCTTTAAAAACTTAGCGCTTTTTGATAGCTGCCAAAACCTTCTTCATCTGATCGACTTCATCGTCGTTTACAGAGATAACTAGTCGGCCGCCACCTTCCAGTGGAATACGCAAAACTATTAATCCGCGAGCTTCGCGCTCGGCTTCCATTGGACCGTCACCGGTACGTGGCTTCATTGCTGCCATTAGAGACTCCTAATTACTTGGAACTTCTATTAAACCACGCTTTGGGGACACATTTGGGGCCTGTGGTCAACCATTGGTATCCATTTGATTACTTTTAGGCAGAAAGCCAATCTGAGAGGGCCTTTTCACAGGCATATATCTGGCCAATCTCAACACCTTCATCATCAGCATGAGCTTTATTAGGGTCACCTGGACCAAAGTTCACAGCAGGAATACCAAGGGCGCTAAACCTAGCCACATCCGTCCAGCCATACTTAGGGAAAGGCACAGTTCCAGTCGCGGCCACAAAAGCGGCTGCTTCAGGCAGGTCTAAACCAGGTCTTGCACCATCAGCAAAATCAGTAACCTCAAGATCAAAGCCGGCAAACAGCTCACGAAGATGAGCCTCTGCATCTTTACTGTTCTTACTAGGGGCAAATCTGTAGTTCACTGTAATAACAGCCTCATCAGGAATAACATTGGCTGCAATTCCAGAGTTCATTAGAACTGCATTCAAACTTTCACGATAAACAAGTCCATCAACCTCAACTTCTTGAGGAACATAGCTAGCCAAGATAGCCAAAGGTGCAGCTGCTTTATGCAAAGCATTCTCACCCATCCAAGGTCTAGCCGAGTGGGCCTTCACTCCAGATAACTTGATGACTGCTCTAAGGGTTCCATTACAGCCACCTTCAACACGAGCATTACTAGGCTCACAAAGTACAGCAAAGCTGCTCTCCAGTAACTCAGGTCGATTACGAGCAATACGCCCTAAACCATTCAGAGCCGAGTCAACTTCCTCATGGTCATAGAACACCCAGGTCACATCAACATTTGGTGCAACCAATGCAGCTGCAAGCTTCAATTGAACTGCTACTCCTGCTTTCATATCTACTGTGCCCCTACCCCAGAGGACATGTGATCTTTCAAGATTGAAGATTCTGGTTGGTAGATTATCGGCAACTGGAACTGTATCGATGTGCCCTGCGATAACCACACGCTTATCTCTACCCAGATTGGTCCTTGCAATGATGGCATCGCCATCACGAATGACCTCTAAATGGCCATACCGCTTCAGGGCTGATTCAATAGCATCAGCCAGTTCCTTCTCATTGCCTGAGACTGATTCGATGTCACAGATGACTCTAGTTAGGTCAACAACATCACTTTTAAGGTCAAGATTTACACTCACCTAACGAGCCTACTTGTAACCTTGTAGGGATGAATAATTTAGACGCACCTACAAATGCCTGGGGCATGGGACTTGCCACCATTTCAGCCGATGGCACCATCCTTGATACCTATTACCCAAAGCCATCCCTAGGAGCAGCTCCAACCGGTGATGCCGTCTATCTAATGGATAAAGACTTCGATGCCCTTATCGGTAAAGACCCTAGACGCAATGTTGAGGTAAAAGCAGTAAGAACTGAGATCAACCTGCAGGAACCAGTTTCATCAACCCCAGATGCTTATCTTCGACTTCACCTACTTTCACATCTATTGGTAAAACCAAACAGCATGAACC
Organism: Micrococcales bacterium; assembly: GCA_947489235.1. Taxonomy (GTDB): domain Bacteria; phylum Actinomycetota; class Actinomycetes; order Actinomycetales; family Microbacteriaceae; genus Rhodoluna. The sequence continues at coordinate 8,530 of CANLDE010000018.1, read as the reverse complement.
TTGAGAACCTCTATGCTCATCTACCAATAGTTGCCTTCTCTTCGATAGGTCCAATATCTGTTTTAGATTACGAAAGACTTCTGCCTACCCTTTCACGAAGTGGCGTTACTGTTCACTCAGTAGACAAGTTTCCAAGACTTGTGGACTATGTAGTTCCTAAAGGTGTTCGTATCGCAGACACCAACAGAGTAAGACTTGGTGCATACCTCTCCCCTGGAACAACCATCATGCACGAAGGCTTTGTGAACTTCAATGCTGGAACTCTAGGAGTAGCCATGATTGAAGGAAGAGTATCTCAGGGTGTTGTTGTTGGCAATGGATCTGATATCGGTGGTGGAGCATCAATCATGGGCACACTATCTGGTGGCGGACGAGAAAGAGTTCAGATCGGTGAACGAGCACTTCTTGGAGCTAACGCAGGTATCGGTATCTCTATTGGTGATGACTCTGTAGTTGAAGCTGGATTGTATGTAACAGCTGGAACCAAGGTAACCATCATTGATGGCTCAGCTGAGCGAACAGTTAAGGCTGTTGAATTAAGTGGCCAACCAAATCTTTTGTTCAGAAGAAACTCAATCAATGGAAGAGTTGAAGTTCTTCCTAGATCTGGAACAGGGATTACCCTAAACGCTTCCTTACACGCCTAGTTCAAGTTCTTTAGCCAAAGCCTTGGCATCAGCACAACCAATAATCATGCGTTTGTATGGACCTGTCTTCAGATCAAGAATCAACGCCTGCTGCCCTCTAACCCAATAAACCATCATGCGCTTTTTAGATTTACGAAAATGTCCAAGCACGACAACTCCAGGCAACCCAGTTCCAATAACTCGATAGCCAAAGATATACATTGAAACTTTTTGCATGTAACTTATTTCTGCAATCTCTGATAAATGAATGCTTTGGTTTCTAGAGAATGATCCCAGTCTCTCCCAAAAGCCCAGTTCTATCTGCAGAGAGCCATTGGCAACTGTTAACTTAGCCACGAATCGAATCCCAGCCATTTGCTTGAAGTTCAACATCGTCTAGCAGAACTAGATCACCGGTTGACTCTAAAACTCGACCTATTGGCTTAAACTCTCTAGGAATCTCAACACCTTCAGGAAAGGTAGCAAGAAGTGCATGGTCTTCTCCACCAGATAAAACCCAGTTTGTTGGTGTTACTTCTAATCTCAAAGCTGCTAACTCAAGAACAGCTTCGAAGCCCAACAGTGCTGACTTATCAATCTGGATTGTTACTGCCGATGCCTTAGCAATTCTTGATGCATCTTTAGCTAAGCCATCAGAAACATCAAGCATTGCCGTTGCTCCTGCTTTATTAGCTAACACCCCAGCAGGTATTGGTGGCATTGGTCTTAGCTGGATGGAAACTAAATCATCAAAGGCATGCTTCGCATCGAGTATGTCTGACTGCAATAAATCAAGCCCAGCAGCAGCTTTACCTAAAGTTCCAGCTACCGCCAAGATATCTCCTGGCTTTGCTCCACTTCTAAGTACTGGTTCTAAGCCTTCAAGATCGCCATGAGCTGTCACAGAGATAAACACTTGCTCTGCTCTAGCCAGATCTCCACCAACAACAGATGCTCCAGGGGCTAGTTGAGTAAGGCCTGCGTTTAACCCATCAGCAAAGTCTTCTAGCCAAGAGATTTGAGTGTCTCCAGGAAGTGCGATAGCAACTACTAATGCTGTTGGCTTTGCCCCCATGGCAGCAACATCGGCAACGTTAGAGGCAATTGCTTTGAAACCTAAGTCAAAGCCACTAGACCACTCAAGTTTGAAGTCATGGCCTTCAATCATGGTGTCTGTTGTTACAACAAATCTGCCATCAGCACTTTTAACTACTGCTGAGTCATCCCCTGGTCCAACAATGGCGTAATCACCTTGAATAAGCTTCCCGATGGTGCGACGAAGCGACTCGCTCTCGCCCAGATTTGCCAAGGTGTTATTTTGCTCCACATTTCAAAGGTAGCCTGTTTATGATGAAGATTTTGCGAATATTGGCATTAGCGCTCCCGCTTGTTCTAACCGGCTGTTCAGCTACCGTGGTGCTACCGCCAGCCCCTCTAGCTAATGACCCTAGCTGTGCTGAGGTTATTGTCAGACTTCCTAGTGAAACTGATGGCCAAGCCAAGAGAACCACTAATTCTCAATCCACTGCTGCTTGGGGCACACCAGTAGCCATTACTTTGACCTGTGGCCTAGAGCCTGTAATGGTTAGCGCTTTGCCTTGTATAACAGCAGGAGATGTTGACTGGTTAGTTGATGAATCAGATCAACCAAATTACACATTCATAAGTTTTGGTAGAACACCGGCAACAGCAATAACCATTGATTCAACAAAGTCTTCGGGAGCAAATGTTCTTGAGGATCTAGGCCAAGCTGTTCAGTTTACAAAGGCAACTAAAAACTGCTTGGACTAGTTACGCTCCAATGCTAATTGAATCAAGTTATCAATTAGTTCAGGGTAAGTTACCCCTGATGCTTCCCAACACTTTGGATACATCGAAATAGGTGTGAAGCCTGGCATAAGGTTGAGTTCATTCACAAAGAAACCATCTTTAGTCAAGAAGAAATCAGCTCTAGCCAAACCAAAGCAACCAAGAGCATTGAATGCTCTTCTTGCCAATGCTTGCATCTCTAGAAGTTCATCTGCACTAAGCGCTGCTGGGCAAATCAGTTCAGCGGCATCATTGCGGTACTTAGCGTCAAAGTCATAGAACTCCCCTGAGCGAACAACAATCTCACCAGCAACAGAAACTCTAGGAGCTCCTCCGCCTAACTTCGAAAGAACAGCACACTCAACTTCTCTTCCAACTAAACCTTTTTCAACTGTTACTTTGCTGTCTTGCGCAAAAGCAACTTCAAGTGCACTTGCAAAATCTGCCATGTCTTTGACTTTAGAAACACCAATAGAAGAACCGGCTCTTGCTGGCTTCACAAACAATGGAAGAGAGCCTAGTGCTTTTACCTTCTCTAAAGTGCTTTCAGGGTCACCAAGCCATGAGTCTTTGGTGATTACAACATGTGGTGTTACTGGTAGTCCTGCTGCAATAAAGAGAGCTTTAGAGAATTCTTTGTCCATACCTGCAGCACTAGCAAACACTCCATTACCAACGTAAGGAAGGTTATGTAGTTCTAGGAATCCTTGCATAGTGCCATCTTCACCATTAGGTCCATGAAGAACAGGGAATACAACATCAACATTTCCAAGAGAAGTTATTCCTTTAGAATCCTGGACCTTTAGCTCTTTGGATCCTCCGGTAGGCCAAATAACAGTCTTGCCTTCGAATTGAACACTAGGTAGTTCGCCTTCAGTAAGAGTCCACTTAGTTGAATCATCAACTGCTGGAACAAAGATGCCATCACGAGTGATTCCTACTGGGATAACTTCATACTTGTTTCTATTGATAGCTGAGAGAACTCCACCAGCGGTAGCACAAGATATTGAGTGCTCACTCGAGGCACCACCAAAAAGAATTACAACTCTTTGCTTAGCCATTACTCAGCCTCAGGTGCATCGTTACCACGAGTAAGAGATGGACCAATGTCCTTAGGGCTCATCTTGCCTTCAATCACTAACTGCACCTGCTCAACGATAGGCATCTTCACTTCTTTGAGTGCAGCAAGTCGAAGAATAGGTGCAACAGAAGTTAGACCTTCAGCTGTCTGAGATAGACGCTTTAGAACTTCTCGCTTTGAGTAACCCTTACCAAGCATCTCTCCTGCTTTGTGGTTACGAGATAAAGGAGATTCTGAAGTAGCAATCAGATCTCCAAGGCCAGCAAGTCCAACCATGGTCTTTCTTTTTGCTCCATGGGCCACAGCAAATCTAGAAATCTCAGCAAGTCCTCTAGTCATAATCGATGCCTTGGTGTTCTGGCCATAGCCAACACCGTTGACGATTCCAATAGCCACAGCAATCAGGTTCTTTAGAATTCCACCGAATTCAGTTCCAATCACATCTTTGTTAGTGAAGGTTGTGAAGTAAGAGTTGGTAGCAGCAGCTGCCACCTTGGCTGCACTTTTTTTAGATGTGCAGGCAGCCACACAAGCTGCTGGCTGTTCACTTGCAATCTCAAGAGACAGGTTAGGCCCTGAGACAACACAGATCAGATCTTTATCTATCTTTAGGACATCTTCAATAACTTCACTCATGCGAAGGGAAGAGCCTTGCTCAACACCTTTCATAAGAGAGACAATGATTGCACCCTCTTCGATGAACCTTCCCCACTGCTCAAGGTTTGTTCTAAGTGCCTGAGATGGAACAGCTATGTATACCTGCTCAGCACCTTTGAGAACTTCTTCAATGTTTGATGAAGCCACTAGTTCAACAGGCAGGTTAATGCCTGGCATGTAATCGCCGTTACGGTGCGTGCTGTTAATCTCTTCGGTTACTTCTTCACGACGTGACCAAAGCAAGACCTCATTGCCAGCATCAACTAATACCTTGGCAAATGTGGTTCCCCAGGAACCTGCACCGATAACTGCAATACGAGCCATGACTACTTGCCCTTCAGTTTCTTGATGACAACCTTGCCGTTAGTGACTTTAGCGTGAGCAGGAAGAGGCTCTAAACCTGCTGCAGCCCTGCGGTCATTTTCCGCTTTGATAATAAGAAACTTCTTGTAATTACCGTGCTCTGGTAGTCCATGCTCTGAAGGAACAAATCTCTTAGCTGGAGCTTTTTCATCACGAAGCTCTTCAACTAGCTTTGTGATTTCAACCATCACATCATCGCTGAGGGTTACTAGGTCATCAACATTCATCTTCTTGTCTTTATAGACAGACATGTCGATTGGTTTACCAATAATCATGTTGACCTTGTGCCAAGGCTTAGGTCTAATCTTTGAGGAGTAAGTTTCTATAACCTTTTCAGTTCCCCACTGACCAAGAGGAACAATTGGAACACCGGTTTCTAGAGCCAAACGAATTGCTCCAGTTCTTGCTCTCATCGGCCACTGGTCTGGGTCTCTAGTTAGAGAGCCTTCAGGGAAGATACCTATGCAGTGACCTGCTCTGAGAACCTTGTATGCAGATTCCATTGGATCTTTATTGCCACGACCAGTTCTAAATACAGGAATCTGACCACAGGCCAACAGAACTGGTCCAACAATAGGAGTTCTAAACAAGCCTTCTTTAGCAAGAAAATGTGGTGCTCTTTTCAACCTAAAGAACATCATGTATGCAACTGCAACAGCATCCAAAGTTGTCACGTGATTGGCAGCTAGAACATAACCACCTGATTTAGGAAGGTTTTCTTTGCCAGTAACTTTTATTCTGAAAAGAAGCGCAACCCATGGGGCAAGAAACCATGCAAGGAGAAACATCTGCCAAGTTCTTTCAACGCCTGGTCTTAGCTCAGGCATCTTTACAGATTCAGCACTTTTCTTAGCCATCAATTACTCCGAGTAAGTGAACTGCGCACCTAGGGCAGTTAGCTTGTCTAGGAAGTGTTCGTATCCTCTAGAAATAAGTTGAACGTTAGAAACGTTAGATACACCTTCGGCTGCAAGGGCAGCAACGATGTGGCTAAAGCCTCCACGTAGATCTGGAACTCTAATGTCTGCTCCATGTAACTTGGTAGGTCCAGAGATTACCGCTGAGTGATTAAAGTTTCTCTGTCCAAAGCGACATGGGTTACCACCCAAACATTCGCGATAAATCTGAATCTGAGCACCCATCTGCACCAGTGCCTCAGTAAAGCCAAATCTGTTCTCATAAACAGTTTCGTGAACAATGGACAATCCTGTGGCCTGGGTAAGAGCAACAACCAGTGGCTGCTGCCAGTCAGTCATAAAGCCAGGGTGAACATCTGTTTCGATAACAACAGGTTGCAGCTGACCACCAGGGTGAGAGAAGCGAATACCGTCATCTTCAATAACGAATGCTCCACCGATTTTTCTGAAGACGTTTAGGAAGGTCGTCATTTCCTGCTGACGAGCTCCTCCAACCATAATCTCTCCACCGGTAGCAAGAGCTGCAGCAGCCCATGAAGCTGCTTCGTTTCTATCAAAGAGTGCACGGTGTGAATAGCCGTTTAGGGCAGCAACACCTTCGATACGAATCACCCGATCAGTATCAACCGAGATGATGGCACCCATCTTCTGCAAGATAGCAATCAAATCCATAATCTCTGGCTCAACAGCAGCACCAGTTAGCTCAGTTAGACCCTCGGCCTTAGTAGCTGTCAGCAATACCTGCTCGGTAGCACCAACGCTTGGATAAGGCAAAGAAATCTTTGCACCTTTCAAGCCGTTAGGAGCTGACATACGTGTTCCGTTAGGTAGCTTTTCAATGACAGCACCAAAGTTACGAAGAACTTCTAAGTGGTAGTCGACAGGTCGGTCACCAATGTGGCAACCACCTAGGTCAGGAATAAAAGCTTCACCCAATTGGTGAAGCAAAGGGCCACAGAACAAGATAGGAATTCTTGAAGATCCCGCGTGAGCATCAATATCAACCATTCGAGCAGATTTCACGTTAGTTGGATCAAGCTTCATGACTCCGTCATCGCTGAAGTCAATCTTCACACCATGCAGTTCAAGAAGTCTTTGCACAACCTCAACATCGCTGATCTTAGGAACATCACGAAGTTCGCTAGCAGTATCACCTAGTAGCGCAGCAACCATAGCTTTGGTCACAAGGTTCTTAGCACCGCTTAACTCAACTCTTCCGTTGAGCGGTTTGCCACCTTGAATTTGAATCTGACTCATTTAGCTCCTAGTGCCGGTAGTGTCTTTGGCATCCAATTAGGTCTTCTTGACTCGAAGTCGGTAATCGAACTCTCATCTCTAAGGGTAAGACCGATATCGTCAAGACCTTCTAATAAACGCCAACGTGTGTACTCATCGATTGAGAACTCAACTGTCAAATCCCCTAAAGTAGCGGTTCTATGCATCAAATCAATGGTTATTTCTACTCCTGGGTTTCTTAGGATTGCATCCCAAAGCTTCTGCGTATCTTCATCAGTAATCTCAGCTGCAATAAGCCCTTGCTTACCAGAGTTACCTTTAAAAATATCGGCAAACTTAGAAGATAGAACAGCCTTAAAGCCATAGTCACGCAAAGCCCACACAGCATGCTCACGAGATGAACCTGTGCCAAAGTCTGGTCCTGCAATCAAAACAGATCCGTTCTCATAAGCAGGGTCATTCAAAACAAACTCTGGATCATTACGCCATGATGCAAACAGTGCATCCTCAAAACCAGTCTTAGTAATTCTCTTTAGATAAACAGCAGGAATGATTTGGTCAGTATCAACATTTGATCTTCTAAGTGGAACTGCAACTCCAGTAAAGGTAGTGAACTTTTCCATTAGTTCTCCTCTAAATCTGCAGGAGCGGACAAGGTGCCACGAATAGCTGTGGCAGCTGCAACCAAAGGAGAAACTAGATGTGTTCTAGCCCCTTTACCTTGACGACCTTCAAAGTTTCTATTTGATGTTGAAGCTGCTCTCTCCCCTGGAGCTAGCTGGTCAGGGTTCATACCCAAACACATTGAACATCCAGCAAATCGCCATTCAGCACCAAAGTCCAAAAAGACTTTGTCGAGACCTTCTGCTTCTGCCTGTAATCTCACTCTGGCACTACCAGGGACTACAAGCATGCGAATATTCTCTGCTTTAGTTTTGCCCTTGATGATATCTGCTGCCGATCGTAGATCTTCAATTCTTGAGTTGGTGCAAGAACCCAGGAAGACAGTGTCGACCTTGATGTCCTTCATCTTGGTTCCAGCAACTAGGTCCATGTATTCAAGTGCTCTAACTGCTGCTGCCTTTTCGTTAGGGTCAGTAAATGAATCAGGGTTAGGCACAACATCATTTAGCGATACACCTTGACCTGGGTTAGTTCCCCAAGTAACAAAAGGATCTAATGTGTTTGCATCTAAGAAAACTTCTTCATCAAACTCTGCACCTTCATCAGTTGCCATAGAATCCCAATACTTGACCGCTTCATCCCAGTTAGAACCTGTTGGAGCATGAACTCTGCCCTTGAGGTAGTCATAGGTAATTTGATCTGGAGCAACCATTCCAGCTCTAGCTCCTGCTTCGATTGACATGTTACAAATAGTCATTCGAGCTTCCATGGACAAAGATCTGATTGCTGAGCCACGGTATTCAAGAACATAACCTTGACCACCACCGGTACCAATCTTAGCAATCACTGCCAAGATGATGTCCTTGGATGTAACCCCTGGACGAAGCTTGCCTTCAACGTTGATTGCCATGGTCTTGAAAGGCTTCAAAGGTAAAGTCTGGGTTGCTAGAACATGCTCAACCTCACTGGTTCCAATACCGAGCGCTAAAGCTCCAAAAGCTCCATGAGTTGATGTGTGTGAATCGCCGCAGACAACTGTGATACCAGGCATGCTTAGACCTAATTGAGGTCCAACGACGTGGACGATACCCTGCTCAATGTCGCCAAGGGAGTGAATCCGAATACCGAACTCTTTGGCGTTATTTCTAAGCGCTTCAATCTGAGTTCTGCTGGTTGGGTCAGCAATTGGCTTATTGATATCGATAGTCGGGGTGTTG